>JAFRDD010000151.1 GCA_017404025.1 Clostridia bacterium | reverse complement strand
GACATTTTCACTAAGAATTAAGTAAAAATTTGATGAGACATTTTTACTAAGAATTCTATTTTTATTTTTAAATTTTTAATGAGACATTTTCACTGAGAATTCAAAGTAAAAAACGGGACATTTTTACTAAGAATTCACATAAAAACTAAAAAGTCATAAATAAGTATTGACAATTTTAATATAAATATGTTAATATAAATATTGTCAATGCAAAATGCGGATGTGGCGGAACTGGTAGACGCGCTGGTCTTAGGAACCAGTGCCAACGGCGTGGGGGTTCGAGTCCCTTCATCCGCACCAATGACGTATCTGTTCGAGCTAACAGAAAAAATGAAATCAATCAGTAATGATTGATTTTTTTGTGCTATTATGATGGAATTATTTGATATTTAAGTAAAAAAATGTTATAATTAATTTACATAAGGCAATCGCCTTTTGTAGATTACATTAACCCAGCCGCAAGGCTGAACTGCATATCAATTCATAAGGAGGAATTGACATGAAAAAAATTTGTACGTTGATGTTTGCAGTTGTGATGCTGAGTAGTACAGTATGTGCTTGCAGCGCACAGAAGGATGAGACGAGCATGGAAGAACCTGCTAAGATGATTCATTATGATCCGCATGGGCACTATAACCTGAAAGACTACAATGTAGATGTGTACAGCTTACAGGAGCCCAATGACTATTACCAGGTTGTTGCTTTTGATGAGGAGGCCAACCATGTTATGGTGATTCATAACGAAGGTCAGGAAGGTACTTCCTACTGGTCGGGAGTTTATAAGGAAGGTTCATTCAAAGGACTTACTCCCAATTATGTTCTTTTTGAACAGAGCAATGGTGCTATTACAGCGGTCTCTATCAAGGATCGTGCAGATTGCAAAGTAGGGGAGTATGAATATGAGGTTAGATCTTTTGAGGAGCTCCCTAATGACGAACTGAATACTGTCGCTTGGACTATTGGAAAGGAAAAAGTACAGTTCTAAAGTCTTCTAGGTCTATCGGTGCCTATCGTTTCAACCGAGAGAAAGTGTTTGTCCATAATTATTTATTAATAGGGCAGGCACTTTCTTTTTTTTTTAATAATATAATTAAAGAAACGAAATCCGTTTTCATGGAAAAAATTCCCAAATAATAAAAATTGACACATAAAGACCAATAATATAAAATTGTTTTAGCGAAAAACAATTTTATATTATTGGTCTTTATGTGTCAAATAAATTATACAACAGAAAATAAAAAAAATAAACCCTTAAATCAGGTAGAAATGGGAAAAATTGAAACAATGTTAAACGAGTGTTATAATGCAACGCAGATTGCAGAAGCACTTGAGAGAAATTCGAGTTGTATTCAAAAAGAAATAAAAAATTTTAAAGTAGTAATATATACAAGAAAAAAATGTAAAGCTTGTATGAATTATAATAGTTGTAAACAAAGTAAATTGTGTGGGTATAATCTATCAGGAGAAAGATGTAAAACATGTAAAGATTGTAATGTTGCAATGGAATTATGTGATAAATACGAACCTAAATTAGAAAAATGTGAAAGATTAAAAGGAAGAAAAAAAGTATGTAATGGGTGTCCCAATTATAAACAATGTAGAAAAGTAAAACTTGTATATATAGCAGAAAAAGCATGGAAACAACATGAAGAAAACAAAAAGAAATCAAAAAAGAAAATGAAAGAGATAGAAAATGTTGAATATATGGATGCATTATCAGAAAAAATAAGACATGGAATATCGCCAGAGGTGGCATTACAGACAACAGAGAATAAAAGGGGAGAAAGAATATCGTTACCAACATTATATTTAAGAATAGATAGAGGATTAATGAAATGTAAAAATATAGATTTAAGAAATAAATTAAAAAGAGAGCCAAAAGAAGAAAAAAGAGAAAGAAATCCGAATAGAGAAAAACATAGAGCAAATGGAAGAAGTTATGGAGATTTAAGTGAAGAAGAAAAGACGCAAAAATTAGATGGTTTTGCAGAAATGGATACAGTAGAAGGAATAAAGGGAAGCAAATTATTAATGACGTTAATAAATAAAAAAACGAGTTTTTTATTTGGAATACCAATAAGTAATAAAAAACAAGAAAACATAATAAAAGAATTAGATAAATTAGAAATAACTATGAAAGATAAGTTTAAATTAATATTAGAGAAAATAATAACAGATAATGGATGTGAGTTTTTAGATTATGAAGGAATAGAAAAATCGAAGAATGGAGCAGAAAAAAGATTAAGTTTATATTATGCGGATCCATATGCATCATATGAGAAAGGACAAATTGAAAATCAACATAGGCTAATAAGATATTTTTATCCCAAAGGAGTAGATTTTGCAAAATACAAAGATAGTGATATAATAGAAAAAATTAATAGAATAAACAATTATCCAAGAAAGAATTTAGGTTGGTCAACACCATATAAAGAGATGGAAAAGATAATAGGAAAAGAACTATTAAATAAATTAGGATTTTATGAAATAGCTATAGAAGATTTAAATATGACAAGAAAAAAAGTAGCATAAACAATTTAAGAAAAAAGGCTTTAACGATGTCAAAAAGCAGAAATAAAAAAACGGACATCGCAACTTTAATTAACCTTTTTTTTTTTAATATTATGAAATACCAATTGAAAAAAAATATATAATATGATATATAATATATATATTATAAAAAAAGAGAGGGGATTAAAAATGAAAAAAACATTAAGTGTTATATTATTAATAACATTATTAGCTTCAGGATTATTTATATTAACAGGATGTGATAACAACAAAAATGGAGGAAAAGCAAAAAATACTACAGAAATTTCTTACGATATGGGAAAAGGAAAGATAACTGTGTCAGTTCCAAAGAAAGAAGATGGGACACCAAAATATCAATTTACAACAACACAACCAGAAGGATCTAAACAAAAAGGAACATTTTATTTAGCAACAGATACAGCATTTTTCTCATTTTCTAGTTCAGGTTTAGTTTATAACACATCAAAATATTTTAAAGAAACATATGGAGAGCAAAAAGCAACTTTTGATGGATACCTAGAATTTATGAAAGATGAAAAGTCAACAATTAAATTAAGTGGAATGGAACAATTTGAATTAAATGGAAGAAAAGCGTTAAGATATTATAATAGAGTAGGTGGATCTGGAAACTATAAATATTGGGGATATTTCTACATGATAGCTGCAGATGATGTTTATCCAGGATCTCATATGAATATGACAGTTAACTACAAAGATGAAGAAAAACCATCTGAAGTTAGAGAATTTGATCAAGAAACATTAGATATAATAAATTCATTTAAACTTACATTAAATCAATAAAATAAAAAAGTATTTTCATATTAGTACTGTCCCTTTTTGGGGATTAAGTACATAATTGAAAATACTTTTTTGTATAAATATTTAGTACTTAAAAAAGAATTCGAATATTTTCGCTAGTTGAAACCATAGGATTCCGTAGGTCAAAAAAATGTAATATTAATGTAACGACACGAAGTTAAGCCACTTTCAACCCATAAAAGCACTGAAAAATAGTAAAAATGAAAAATAACGACAAAAATGATAAAAACACTTGATTTTTCAAGTGTTTTTATAGATTTTTCAACATACATTTGATATAATGTAATTGCTAAAAAACATAAACAAAGGAGTTGAAAAATCTATGAATAATATATCACAAATTTCAATATTTGACTATAGGGAAATAGAAAATTTAGGAGATTTAGAGAGATTAAAAATATTTTTTGAAAATATAGAAGATGAAAAAATCTGTAAAAAGCTTGAAAACGAAAGGAAAAATGGAAAAAATGATTATCCAGTAAGAACAATGTTAAATTTAATATATGCAATGAAAATTTTTGGACATAGAAGTGTGGAATCATTTAGAAGAGAATTAGGAAGAAATTCATAATTAAGAATTGCATGTGGCTTAAGTGAGGGAAAATATAAGTATTGTGGAGACAGAAAACATTTAGTACCGCCAGCAAGAGTGTTTACAGGATTTTTAAATAAATTAAAAAAATGCAAAAAAGAAATTGAAGAAGTAAAAGAGCAATTGATAAAATTCATGTATGAAAATTTAGAGGGTTTTGGAGAAGATTGTGCAATAGATGGAAAATTTTTAGATACATATGCGAACCAATATTATACAGATAGAAACAATGACAACAGGGCAGAACATGATGCAACAACTTCATGTAAGACATATGAGATGAAGGATGGAACAAAGAAAAAAGAATGGCATTACGGATTCAGAGCACATATAATGTGTGATGCAAAATATGGATTACCAATAAAAAGTAAATTAGCACCAGTCAACAATTCAGAGCAAACAGAGTTAGATAATATGATAGAAGAAATGGCAAATGGAGAAGAAAAGTATAAATTAGAAAAAATGAAAAACTTAATGGGAGATGCAGGATACAGCAATGGTTTAAGAAACAAAATCTTAAAAGAAGAATATGATATAAATGCAATAGTAGATATATCACACAGATGGGATAAAGATGAAAAATACAGAGAAATAGAAAATCAACCAATAGCATATAATGAAGAAGGAGAAGTGTTCTATATAGTAGACTTAGGGAAGTATGAAAAGATGAAATATTTGGGATATGATAAGAAAAATAATGCATTAAGATATACAAGATATTCCACAGGAAAAAGAATATATAGAATACCATTAGAAACAGATTATAGGATATTTACTCCGATAGCAAGGGATAGAAAAAAGTTTAAAAAGAAATATAAAATGAGAACAGAAGTAGAAAGATTAAACGGAAGGCTTGATAGAGATTATATGTTTAATGATCATTTTATAAGAGGACAAGATAAAATGGAGTTAATGTTAAATCTGAGCTTTATTGTTATGTTAACGGTAGCCAAAGGACATATAAAAAATCAACAGAAGAATATAAGAAGTTTAGTTGCATAGGAATAGTAAAAGTTATGTAAAGTCGCAACAGGAGTATTGCGCGCTTTTTTGTGGATAAAAATATATAATTAAAAATTCTAATAAAGTATAAAGAACTTTTTTACATTTCCGTAGGATTTTGTTCGCTATTTGCATAAAAATAGGCACAAACGAAAAAGTTCAATTCACATAATTTTGACTTTTGACTATAAATTTGGTACAATATATATAGATATGCATAATTCGGTGCAATCATAACTGCCATAACTTTATAATTCAGACAGGAGGAATTAGCATGGCAAAGAAATTACAGAAGTTTGTAGGTAAACAGGTAAAAGCATACGAACTCGGTGCAGGAAGCACTATGGAAGTTCAGCTGATAGCAGAAGGCAAGATTGCTTTTAAGAACGGGATTTTTTATCTTCGTTCAACGGAGGTAGTTAATGCCGGTTCTGAGAATGGCCAGAGGGCTGTACCTGGGGATTTCTTCAAGGTTGACGGTGAGGGCAATCCTTATCCGAACGAACGTAAGTGGTTCCTTGAGAATCATATAGCAGTCGACGCTGTGAACAATCTCTACGAGCAGAAACCTAAGCCTCTCGAGGCTTGGTTTTACGGAGATCCTGAGACGGACGCACTGCAGTTCGCACTTGAAAAAGGGCTCATTCACCTTGACTATGATGACACTAAGAACTTTTTTGGTGCTCAGCTGTGGGGGGAATGGCTCACTGCTCCTAAGGATGCAGCAATCATTTTCTATTCGGTAACAAGAGAAAATGGTGTTGTGACTGCGATAGACTTCAATTTCGTGATTCGCGAGGAAATCGAAAAGAACTACCGCGTAATTGAAGAGTAAGCCTATAAAGTTCTGAATGAAACCAGCTGTGGTCGGATCTGATAGTATCGGTTTCATAACAGCACAAAGACGGTTCGCAAAAGTGGGCCGTCTGTTGTTTTTAAAGAAACATTTTAATGTTTTCCTTGACAAATGCTATAATATTTAAGATAATAGACAGAGTAAAATTATATAAAACGGAGGAATAACAATGAATTATAAAGAAACACCAATAACATTATTAACAGGATATTTAGGAGCAGGTAAAACAACTTTAATGAACCATATACTAAGTAATCAAGAAGGCTTTAAAGTAGCTGTAATAGTAAATGATATAGGAGAAATAAACATTGATGCAAAATTAATAGCAGAAGGTGGATTTATACAAGAAGAAGACAAAGGAAATGTTGTGCCACTTTCAAATGGATGTATTTGTTGCACATTAAAAGAAGACTTAATGAAACAAATAATTGACATTATAAAAATGCAAAAATTTGATTATATATTAATTGAAGCTAGTGGAATATGTGAACCATTACCAATAGCGCAAACAATTACAATGCTTGCAGAATCATCTAAGCAATATGGATTACCCAAATTATGCAGATTAGATAATATAGTAACAGTAGTTGATGCTTTAAGATTAGCTTCAGAATTTGGTTGTGGCAAAAATTTAGTGAAAGAGGATATTGATGAAGAAGATATAGAAAATCTTTTAATAGAGCAAATAGAATTCTGTAATGTAATAGTTTTAAATAAAGTTGATGAAGTAACAAAAGAAGAGCTAAATGAAGTAAAAGCTGTTATAAAAACTCTTCAACCAAAAGCAAAAATAATAGAAACAAATTATGCTAAAGTAGATGTAAAAGAAATGATGGAAACAAATAATTTTGATTTTGCTAAAATAGAAGATTCTGCTGGATGGCTACAAGAATTTGAAAAAGAACATAAAGAAGAACATCATGACGAACACCACCATGAACATGATGAAGATGAACATGAACATCACCACCATCATCATCATGATCATGAAGAAGGAGAAGCAGAAGAATATGGAATAGGAACATTTGTATATACATCTCGTAAACCATTTGATGTAAAAAAATTTGAACAATATGTTAAAGGATTTCCAAGAAGTGTTATTAGATGTAAGGGACTAGTATGGTTTGCAGATAATAATGACATGTCATATTTATTTGAACAAGCAGGAAAACAATATAAAGTTTCTGAATCAGGATATTGGCTTGCAACAGCACCAAAAGATGAACTAGAAATGATGATACAAAATAATCCAGAAATATTAAAAGACTGGGATGAAGATGTTGGAGACAGAATGATAAAACTTGTCTTTATAGGAAAAGATATGGATAAAGATAGAATAATAAATGATCTTGATAAATTATCCATATAAATATTATAGAGAACTTTCTATGAATTAATGTTGTATATCAAAGTGTTATTTCTGCATTTGATATTAATTTACAAATGGGATCTGAAACTTTGCAAGAACCGTTAATTGTAAGAATGGGAGAATATGCAAGAATATAGAGAAAATGAATTAATTGGAAAAGATAAATCAATTGAAAGAAATGAAGAATAGAAAAATATAAAATCGTATATAGAAGTAGCAATTATAGCTACTTCTATTTTTTTGAAAAATTTTTAAAATTTAAGAAAATTTTAAGATTATATTGTTGCAAGTAAAAGAAGAATTTAGAATTATATTTGATAGTAATGTAAATGAGAATATGCTTGTTATGAGAGAAAGAGTTTAATATAATGAAGAGAATTGTAAAAAAATAAATTTATCAATAAAACTTGTAAATTTATGCTTATTGGTGTAAAATACAAAAAGTATTGGAATAATAAGCTAGGAGGAAAAAAATAAATATGAGATTTGTAACTGATGAAAAGTCAATGGAGGAATATAAAAAATTCTTAGAGTCACACGAAAGATGCAATTTTCAACAATCACCAGAGTGGGCAAAAGTAAAAAATAATTGGAAAAATGAAGTGATTTTAGCAGAAGACGAACAAGGAAAAATAATAGGGGCATTAAGTGTGTTGATTCGTAAAATGCCTATATTTGGAAACATAATGTATTCATCAAGAGGACCAACATGTGACATTCACAATTTAGAAGTAATGAAACAATTAACAGATGGAGCAAAAGAACTTGCGAAAAAATATAATGCAATTGTTTTAAAAATAGAACCAGATATAGAAAGTAATGATGAAGCATTTAGAAATGTAGTAACAAATTTAGGTTATAAAATAAAAGATGATGCCAAAGACTTTAAAGATGAAATACAACCAAGATATGTATTTAGACTAGACATAAAAGATAAAACAGAAGAAGAAATAATGGCAGGTTTTAAACAAAAATGGAGATATAATATTCGTTTAGCTACAAAAAAAGGTGTAGTAGTAAAAGAAGGAACTAGAGAAGATTTAAAAGATTTTCACAAAATTATGGTAGAAACAGGTTCTAGAGACGGGTTTATTATTAGATCATTAGAATATTTTGAAAAAATGTATGATGAATTAGCGCCAAATCATATGAAACTTTTGATGGCATATTATGAAGACAAGCCAATCTCTGGAGTAATTCCAATTTTTTATGGTAATAAAACATGGTATTTATATGGGGCGAGCAGCAATAGTCATAGAAATTTAATGCCTAATTATTTGTTACAATGGGAAATGATAAAAATGGCAATAGCAAGACATGATGATGTTTATGACTTTAGAGGAGTATCTGGGGTTGTAGATGAATCACACCCACAATATGGATTATATAGATTCAAACAAGGATTTGGAGCAACATTTACAGAATTTATAGGAGAAATATATATACCATTTAAACCAATAACTTATAAATTATATAAATTTTCTGAAAAAACATTTAGAACATTAAGACAAATAAAAAGAAAAATAAAAAAATAATTCAAAAGGAGTTATAAATGAAGACTTTGGTAATTGAAAAAGAAAATTTAAGACATAATATTAATACAATAAAAAGCTATATACAAAAATCAAATGAAAAACGATTTCCTAAAATAATAGCAGTAGTAAAATCAAATGGATATGGAATGGACTTAATACAGTATACAAAATTTTTGATAGACAATGGTATAGATTTTTTTGCTGTTTCAACAGTAGAAGAAACATTAAAATTAAGACAAGCTGGAATAAAAGAAAAAATATTAATGTTATCTTCAACTGCGATAAAAGAAGATATAGAAAACTTAATAAATAATGATATAATATTAACAATAGGTTCAGAAGAATCATTGAAAACAGTAAATGAAATTGGAAAAAAGTTAAATAAGAAAATAAATGTACATCTAAAAATAGATACAGGTTTTGGAAGATATGGATTTTTATATAATGAATTAGATAAATTTATTCAAATAGCAAAAACTGCAGAAAATATTAATATAGAAGGAACGTTTACACATTTTTCAATAGCATATTTTGATGATGAATATACCAAATTGCAATATAAAAGGTTTAATGAATGTATAGAAAAGTTAAAAGAAAATAACATAGAAACTGGAATATTACATGTATGTAATTCGTCAGCATTTGTAAAATTTCCTAATATGCATTTAGATGCAGTAAGACTAGGTTCGATTTTTACAGGAAGATTAGCATTTTCTAATACACTTGGATTAAAAAAGGTTGGATATTTAAAATCTCAAGTAGCAGAAATAAAAAAACTACCTGCTGGGTATAATATAGGTTATTCAAATACATACAAAACAAAACGAGAAACCAGTGTTGCAATAATTCAAACAGGATATATTGATGGGATAAATATAACCACTAATAGAGACATGTTTAGAAATGTTGACAAATTGAGATATATAGTAAGAGATATAAAAGATGCATTTAAAAGTCAAAGTATAAATGTAAAAATAAATAATCAAAATTGCAAAGTTTTAGGAAGAATAGGGACTCACCATGTAATTGCTGATATAACAAACAAAAACATAAATATAGGCGATGAGACTATTTTTGAAATTAATCCAAAATATGTCGACAGTTGCATAAGAAGGGAGTATAAATAATGGAACAAGAAGTTATAAAAAAAGGTTTTTTTAGAAGAATATGGTATTCTATAACGAAAATAGAAAAATATCCCAATATGTCAGCCGAAGGGACAAAGAAAGCATTTTCATATTTAACAGGATTGATTTTGATATTTTCAATTATTTTCTCTATAAGCTTAATGTTTAAAATTCAAAATCTAGATGATATATTAATGCAAAGTGAAATTGAAGAAGAACAGAGACAAATTATACTTGAATATATAAATAATACTGATAAACTACCATTATATGCAGGATTTTTTATAATAAGTTTTATGAGTAGTTATACTATATTTTTCATAGCAACAATATTTTTTGTAATTGTATTAAGTGCATTTGGATATTTGACTGCAATAATATTGAAAATAAAAATGAAATATGTTGCAATTTTTAATATGGCAATATATTCTATAACTTTATCCGCAATTCTAGAACTTATATATACAATAACAAATTTATATACAGAATTTGAAAGTCCATATTTTTCACTTGCTTATATTGCAATATCTTGTGTGTACTTAATTTCTGCAATTTTTATAATAAAGTCAGAATTCATAAAGAAAAAGGAAGAATTAAATAAAATAGAGGAAGTCCAAAAAGAAATTAAAGAAGAAAGGAAAGAAAAATGAATAAAGATAATAAAAAACAAATAATGATAACTGTAATATCAATAGTATTACTAATAGGAATAGGAATTGCAATATTCTTTATAATAAAAAATAATAATAATGATGATAAAACACTAGCATATACTGATTTAATAAAAGAAATGTCATATGGAAATATTGAAAAAATAGAAATGACAGTAGGAAGTACCAATGTAAAAGTAAAAGTAAAAAATGAAGAAGAAGAAAAGAAATCAATAGTTCCTAATACAGAGGCTTTTATAGAATTAGTACAATCAAAAGTTGCTGAAGGAAATGAAATTGAATTAATACAAAAGCCTAAAAGTCCAATAGCACAAATTGGCTCTGGGTTAGTTTCATTTTTACCAACATTAATAATGATAGCATTATTTGTTATGATTTATAAAATGCAAGGACTAGGTGAAAAAGGTAAAGTATATGATGAAACAGAAAGAAAAACAAAAATTAAATTTGATGATGTTGCAGGTTTAGATGAAGAAAAAGAAGAATTAATAGAAATTGTAGATTTCTTAAAAAGACCAGAAAAATTTACAAGGATGGGAGCTAAAATTCCAAAAGGAGTTCTTTTGTATGGAAAGCCAGGAACAGGAAAAACTTTAATAGCTAAGGCAATTGCGGGAGAAGCAGATGTTCCTTTTATATCAATGAGTGGTTCAGAATTTATTGAAATGTTTGCAGGACTTGGAGCATCAAGAGTTAGAAAGTTATTTGAAAAAGCAAGAAAAATGGCACCATGTATTGTATTTATAGATGAAATAGATGCAATAGGTTCAAGAAGAACTTCAAATAGTGGAGCAGAAACAGAAAATAACCAAACATTAAATCAATTATTAGTTGAAATGGATGGATTTAGCTCTGAAGAAACTATAATAGTACTAGCTGCAACTAATAGACCAGAAATGCTAGATGGAGCATTATTAAGACCAGGAAGATTTGATAGACAAATTACTGTTCCAGCACCTGATTTGAAAGGAAGACTTGAAATTTTAAAAATTCATAGTAAAGATAAAAAAATATCAGAAGATGTTAATTTAGAAAGTATAGCTGAAGATACAGCAGGATTTACAGGAGCAGAACTTGCAAATATTTTAAATGAAGCAGCAATTATTGCAACAAAGAATAAGCATGATGATATAGAAGAAATAGATATAGAAGAAGCTATAAAGAAAGTTACAGTTGGACTAGAAAAGAAAACAAGAAAATATTCAGATAAAGATAAGAGATTAACAGCATTCCATGAAGCAGGTCATGCAGTAGTAAGTAGATATTTGCCAACACAAACAAATGTAAAAGAAATTTCAATAATACCAAGAGGTGTAGCAGGTGGATACACAATGTATAAATCAGATGATGACAAATATTATATTTCAAAAACAGAAATGAAAGAAAAACTTGTTGCATTGCTAGGAGGAAGAGCTGCAGAAAAATTAGTTTTAGATGATATTTCAACTGGTGCAAGTAATGATATTGAAGTTGCAACAGGTATTGCAAGAGATATGGTTACAAAATATGGTATGAGTGATGACCTAGGACCAATTGATTTTCAAGGAAAAGAACCATATGAGATTCAGATGTTTGGAGAAAATATAGGAGATAAAATTGGAGCTGAAGTGAAAATGTTAATAGATGAAGCATATAGAAATGCTATGAATTTATTAATAGAACACAGAGATAAATTAGATTTAATTGCTGAAACATTAATTAAGCAAGAAAAAATTAATGAAGCACAATTTAATGAAATGTTTGAAGATTAGGAAAAATAAGTCACTATTATCGAAAGAAAGGTGTGAGATAATATTGAAAATAACAGATATAAAAGAGCTAGAAAAAAAGGCAATTCAGGTAAGAAAGGGAATCATCGAAGCAGTATATTCTAATTGTTCAGGTCATCCAGGAGGGTCACTATCAATTGCAGATATAATGACAGTACTATATTTTAAAGAATTAAATATAGATGAAAATAATCCAAAATGGGAAGATAGAGATAGATTAGTTTTATCTAAAGGACACTGTTCGCCAGCTTTATATAGTTGCCTTGCGAATAGGGGCTATTTTGATGTAGAAAAATTAAAAACATTTAGAAATATAAATAGTAATTTGCAAGGCCATCCAGATATGAATAAAGTACCTGGAGTAGATATGACATCTGGTTCTCTAGGACAAGGATTATCTGTTGCAAATGGTATGGCGATTGCAGGAAAGATGGATAATAAGAATTATAGAGTTTATTGTATTTTAGGAGATGGAGAAATTGAAGAAGGTCAAATATGGGAAGCAGCAATGACATCTTCAAAATATAAATTAGACAATTTATGTGTAATTGTAGATAATAATAATCTTCAAATTGATGGTACAATAGAAGAAGTAATGAGTTCATACCCAATAGATGAAAAATTTAAAAGTTTTGGCTTTCAAATAATAAATATAGATGGACATAATATTCAAGAAATTATAGATGCATTTGATGTTGCAAAAAATGTAAAAGGAAAGCCAACATGTATAATAGCAAAAACTATTAAAGGAAAAGGAATTTCATATATGGAAAATCAAGTAGGATGGCATGGCAAAGCACCAAATGAAGAACAATATAAAACAGCAATAGAAGAATTAGGAGGTGCTAAATAAAATGAAAGAAGAAAAAAAAGCAACTCGTGAAAGTTATGGAGAAGCATTAGTTGAATTAGGAAGAAAAAATAAAAATGTTGTTGTACTTGATGCAGATTTGGCAGGAGCAACTAAAACAAATATGTTTGCAAAAGAATTTCCAGATAGATTTTTTGATATAGGAATTGCAGAAGCAGATATGATAGGAACAGCTGCAGGTCTTTCAACTTGTAAAAAAATTCCTTTCGCAAGTACATTTGCAGTATTTGCTGCAGGAAGAAGTTATGACCAAATTAGAAATAGTGTATGTTATCCAAAACTTAATGTAAAAATATGTGCAACACATTGTGGAATTACAGTTGGAGAAGATGGTGCAACACATCAAATGATAGAAGATATATCTTTAATGAGAACTCTTCCTAATATGACTGTTATAAGTGTATCTGATGATGCTCAAACAAAATGGGCAGTAGAAGAAATAACTAAAATAGATGGGCCAGTATATTTAAGACTAGCTCGTTTGGCTACACCTATTATTTATAATGCAAATCAAAATTTTGAAATTGGAAAAGGAATACAAATAGGAGAAGGAACTGATGCAACTGTATTTGCAACAGGAGTTACAGTTGCAGAAGCACTAAAAGCTCAAGAAGAACTAAAAAAACAAGGAATAGATGTAAGAGTAATTGATATTCATACAATAAAACCAATTGATAAAGATATGATTATAAAGTGTGCAAAAGAAACAAAAAAACTAATTTCTGTTGAAGATCATAATGTTATTGGTGGATTAGGTTCTGCAATATCTGAAATATTAACAGATAATTATCCATGTAAATTAATAAGATTAGGGGTAAAGGATGCATTTGGAAAATCAGGTAAAGCAGAAGAACTGATGGAACACTTTGAAATAACAAGTAATGATATAATAAAAAGAATTGTGAATTTTATGTGAAATATCTAAAAACAAGAAAAAAAAAGAAAAACGATGGAAAATGGAAAAAAACTAATATTTTCTATCGTTTTTTTGCGTAAAAAGTATTGCAAAAAATATACTTTATTGGTATGATTAAATAGATAATAATATATTAAAATTGAATAATACTAAGGAGAATAAAAATGATAGAATTTAGAAATGTATCAAAAACTTATGATACAGGTACAAAAGCAGTAAAAAATGCTAATTTTGTAATCGAAAAAGGAGAATTTGCATTTTTAGTAGGATCATCAGGAAGTGGAAAATCAACATTAATAAAATTAATCTTAAAAGAAGAAGAACCAACTGCAGGAAATATTATAATAAATGGAAAAGATACTACTTTTTTAAAACAAAATAGAGTACCATATTTAAGAAGAAGTATGGGAGTAGTATTTCAAGACTTTAGATTATTGCCAGATAAAACAGTATATGACAATGTAGCTTATGCAATGTACATAGTAAGAGCTACACCACGTCACATAAGAAGACAAGTACCAATGATTCTTTCACTTGTAGGATTAAGTGGAAAAGCAAAAATGTATCCTAATGAATTATCAGGTGGTGAACAGCAAAGAGTAGCATTAGCTAGAGCATTAGTTAATAATCCATCAATGCTTATTGCAGATGAACCAACAGGAAACTTAGACCCAGACACGGCTTGGGAAATAATGACTCTTTTAAATGATATAAACATGAGAGGAACAACAGTTGTTGTTGCAACACATGCAAAAGACATTGTAGATCAAATGAAAAAAAGAGTAATACAGATCAGCAAGGGAGACATAATAAGAGATGATAAAAAAGGTGGTTATGATAGTGAAATATAATATATTAGGATATTTAATAGGAGAAGGATTTAGTAATTTTGCAAAAAATAAGAAATCAACCAGTGTATCACTTTTTATTATGTGTGCAACAATGGTTATATTCGGAGCATTTCTTGTTATTACACAAAATTTAAATCATTTTATAAAAAAGATGGAATCAGACCAAGGAATACAAGTTTTTATAGAAAATAGTGCAACAGATGAACAAGTAAAACAAATAGGGGAAAACATAAGAAAAATTAGTGGAGTTAATACCGCAGAATTTATTTCTAAAGAAGAAGCTTTAAACCAAATGAAAGAAAAATTTGGGGATAAAAAAGATTTACTAATAGGCTATGATAATATTCTTCCAGCATCATATGTTGTAAAACTAACTGATTTAAATTTAAGTAAGAATGTTAAAGAAGAAATAGGAAAAATGGAAAATGTAAAAAAAATAACTAGCCAAGATGAAACAGTTAGTGCATTATTAAATATAGCCAATGTTGTCAAAATATCTACAGGAGCACTTGCAGTATTACTTATAATAATATCAACATTTATAATAGCAAACACAATAAAATTAACTGTTTATGCAAGAAGAAAAGAAATTTCAATAATGAAATATGTAGGAGCAACAAATAGTTTTATAAGATGGCCATTTATTGTAGAAGGAATGATAATTGGAACTATTTCAAGTACAATTTCGATAATTATAGTTGGAGGTGCATATAATGCACTTGCAAATTGGATTGTTTCTTTAGAATTTATGAAAAAAATGAATGCTAATCTAATGAGTTTTGGAGAAATGTTTAGCTCTATAATATTTGTATATATGTTACTTGGAATTGGAATTGGAATTATAGGTAGTATGATTTCAATGAGAAAATATTTAAAAGTATAAAGGAGAAAAACATGCGTAAAAAAATTTTATGTATTGTTTTGATAATTTTAATTTTAAGTTTTAGTATAATCTCATATGCTAATAATACAAATAACACAGAAAAGGATGCTTCTGAAAATAATATAAACAATTTACAAACAGAACATAAAGAATTAAGAAATCAAATAGAAAATGCCAATAGTGAGCTTCAAAATGTTCAAAATGAATTATCTGATAATTTACAAAAAGTACAAGAAATAGATGCCAAAATTGATATGATGCAAAATCAATTAGATGAAACAAATATAAAATTAATGGTATTAAAAAAATCAATTAGTCAAAATGAAAAAGAATTAAAAAAGGCAAAAAACAAATACGAAAAAGAAAAAAAACTTTTTGAAGAAAGAATAGTTGCAATGTATGAAGCAGGAGATACAGAGTATTTGGATGTATTATTAAAAGCAAATGGACTATCAGATTTTTTGTCTAGCTATTATTTATTAGAAGAATTAGCAATTCATGATACTGACATAATAGACAGTTTAGAAAAAAAGAAAAAAACAGTAGAAGAAATACAGAATAAATTAGATATGCAAAAAAGAGAAGTTTCAGATATTGTACAAGACCAAACAGATATGTCAAATGAAATGGCTAATAAAAAAGCTATAAAAGAAAATTATATGTTAAATTTATCAGAACAAGAAAAAGAAATTCAAGCAAAAATTGATGAATATACACAAAAATTTGCTAAAGTTAATTCAGAAATTTTATCCATAACATCTGAGCTAGATATAGATTCAGAATATACTGGAGGAGAATTAGCTTGGCCAGTACCAGGATATACAAGAATAACATCAAATTATGGAATGCGAACACATCCTATAACTGGAGTATATAAATTACATACAGGAGTTGATATTGGAGCACCAATAGGTGCAGACTTTATAGCTGCAAATGATGGGATTGTAGTAAAAGCAGAATACAATGAGGCTTATGGTAATATGGTAGTTATTTCTCATGGAGGAGGAATTTATACATTGTATGCTCATGGTTCAGAAATAATTGCAGAATTGGGACAAATAGTAAAAAGGGGAGATATCGTCTTAAAAGTAGGTTCAACAGGATATTCAACAGGGCCACATGCACATTTTGAAGTTAGAAAAAATGGTATAGTGGTAAACCCATTACCATACATAACAAAAGGAATAGTTCCAAATACAGAAGAAGATGTACCTGAAAATTCAGATACAACTGAAATACAAAATTAGGAGGAAATAAATGAAAAAACATATTTCAAAAATTTTAGCAGGAATTGTAATAGGAATATTACTTTTGAATACAAATATAATATTAGCAACAACTGAAAGTGATATATCTGAGTTAAAAACACAGCAGAATACAAATAATAAAGAAAAGGCAGCTGCACAACAAGAACTAAAAGAAGTACAAACCCAAAAATCTGAAGCAGTTAAGCAAGTTGAAAAAATATCATCTCAAATAAATTCTTATGAAAGTCAAATAGAAGAACTAAATACAAAAATAGAAGAATTAAATTCAAAGATAGGCGAGGCTGAAAAAAACATCAAAGAAAAAGAAGAAGATTATAAAAAAAATCAAGAACTATTTGAAGAACGTTTAATTGCAGCATATGAAGCTGGAGATACTTCTTATTTGGATATGCTTTTATCATCAGAAGGTCTTACTGATTTAATATCAAATTTCTATTTAGTTTCAGAACTTGCCAATTATGATACAGAATTTTTAGAAAGTATTCAAAAACAAAAAGAAGAAATAAAAAGTACAAAAGAAACTTTAGAAAATGATAAAAAAGAAGTTTCAACAACAAAAAATTCTAAAGAAGCAGTTGCAAATCAATTACAAACAGCAAAAAAAGAAAAGGCAAGCTATGTAACACAATTAACAGAAGATGAAAAGAAAATTCAGTCTAAAATAGAAGAAATTGAACAAGCAAATAAACAAATAGATAGTGATATTAGAGCAAAACAAGCAATAATAGAAGCTGCAAAAAAACAATATAAAAGTAGTGGAAGCTCATCAAGTTCAAACTCTTCTAGTAGCAGTTCTGCAGGATTTATAAGACCAGCACAAGGAGCAATTACTACAGGTTTATACTATTCAAGTGGACGATATCACGGAGGAGTAGATTTTGGAAGTTCAGGAATCAATGGAACACCTGTGTCGGCTGTTGCTGATGGAGTAGTAGTTACTACAAAGGCACTAACAACAAGTTATGGAAATTATATAATTTTATATCATCCAAGTTGTAATTTGTATACATTATATGCTCATGGTCAAGCAGGTTCAATATGTGTTTCAGAAGGGCAATCTGTAAAACAAGGACAGCAAATTATGAGAGTTGGAAGTACAGGAAACTCAACTGGTCCACACTTACATTTTGAGGTTAGAACAAGTCCAGGTACATATTCTAATAGACAGAATCCATTGAATTATTTATAATATTAATTTTATAAATTTTTAAAGGGCGGATTAATTCCGCCCATTTAGAAGTTTTGACGGAGGAGAAAAATATGGAAGAAAAAAAAGGAATACAAACTTATAAAGTAGTAATGTTAGTTATATTATCAGTTTTTTTAACATTTTTATTTACATCTATAGGGATAAATAGGAAAAATGCAAATGGAGGAATACAGCAACAAGCTACATCTTTCTTAGATAAATATATTTCAAATGATAAGTCTGACTTAGATAATAAAATAGAAAAATGTAGAAGAGTTATAGACAAATATTTCTTAGGAGAAATAAATGAAGAAAAACTTATAGATAGTGCCGCTAAAGGATATGTGGCAGGTTTAGATGATCCATATACCGAGTATATTTCAAAAGAAGATATGAAAGCTTATACAGAAAATATAATGGGCAACTTTGTAGGAATTGGAATTTACATGGTAAAAAACACTGAAGCAAACTTAGTAGAAGTTTTATCACCTATAAAAAACAGTCCAGCTGAGCAAGTAGGAATTCAGCCAGGAGACTTAATAAAATCTGTTGATGGTGTTCAATATACAGCAGATGACTTAAATACTATGTCTTCAAAAATTAAAGGAGAAGAAGGAACTGTTGTAAAATTAGAAATAATAAGAGGAAATGAAACTTTGAATTTTGACATTACAAGAACAACAATAAAAGTAAATCAAATTGAAGGAGAAGTTTTAGAAAATAATATAGGATATATAGAGATTCCATCATTTGATGAAGATACTGCCAAAGATTTTAAAGCAAAATTTGAAGAATTGCAAAAACAAAACATAAAATCATTAATAATAGATTTAAGAAATAATGGGGGCGGAATTGTTAATGAGTCTTTACAAATAGCAAAGATGATAGCTGATAAGGGTTCTACTCTATTATATACAGTTGATAAGAACAATAGGGAAAAAGTAGAAAAATCTAATAATGATCCAATAATAAAAATGCCAATAGTTATATTGGTTAATGAAAATTCTGCAAGTGCTTCTGAAATATTAACAGGTGCCTTAAAAGATTTAGGAAAAGCAACAATTATTGGAACAAAAACTTATGGAAAAGGAGTTATCCAAAATGTTTTAACATTAGATGATGGTAGTGGAATAAAAGTTACATCAGAGGAATATCAAACACCAAATAGAAATAAAATTAATAAAGTAGGTATAGAGCCTGACGAAACAGTAGAATTACCTGAAACTGTTAAAAATATTTTACAAGTTGAAAAAGAAGAAGATACACAGCTAAAAAAAGCGATAGAAAAATTAAAATAAACAAGAAGGAGAAAAACATGAATCTAGCCAATAAATTAACCATTTTTAGAGTACTACTTGTACCATTAATGGTAATAATTCCGTTTTTTAATATACAAGGTAAATTTTTGGGAATACCATATACATATATATTAATAGATTTAATTTTTATAATAGCATCTATAACAGATAAATTAGATGGATATATTGCGAGGTCTAGAAAACAAATAACAACATTTGGAAAGTTTTTAGATCCACTAGCAGATAAAATACTAGTATTAGCTGCAATGATGATGCTAGTAGAAATGTCAAAATTACCATCTTGGATACCAATAATAGTAATTACAAGAGAATTTTTAGTTTCAGGCTATAGATTAGTTGCAGTAGAAAAAGGTGGAACAGTAATAGCTGCTTCAGTTTTGGGAAAACTAAAGACAGTTACTCAAATGATTGCATTAATATTTGCTATTATTGATTTAAATGCATTTGGTGCATGTTTTACACAAAGTTTATCTGGATATGATTTCATAATAAATTTAATTGTTACAATTATGATGATAGTTCAAACTATAGCAACTATCTTTTCTGGAATTGATTATATGAAGGGAATAAAGGAATTAATGAAATAATACTTGACAAATTAAATTTTCTGCCGTAATATAGATAAGAAATTTAAAAATTCAAGTTTGAAAAAGGAGAATTAACATGGAAGAAAAAGAAGTTATACTTACACAAGAAGGTTTTGATAACCTAGAAAAAGAATTGAATTATTTAAAAACTGAAAAAAGAGCTGAAATAGCAGATAGAATAAAAATAGCATTAGGATTTGGAGATTTATCAGAAAATTCTGAATATGATGAAGCAAAAACAGCTCAAGCTGAAAATGAAGTAAAGATAGCTGAATTAGAAAATAAAATAAGACATGCAAAAATTATAGATGAAAAAGAAATTGATACAGATACTGTACAAATAGGCAATACTGTGAAAGTATTAGATATTGAATTTGATGAAAAGTTAGAATATACTATAGTAGGGTCAACAGAGGTAAATTTAGCAGAAAATAAAATATCAAATGAATCACCATTAGGAAAAGCATTACTAGGAGCAAAAAAGAATCAAACAGTTGAAGTTAATGCTCCAGCAGGAATTATGAAATATAAAATATTAGCAATTAAGAAATAATTAGTTACCAAGGTTGTCAAGGGGGTTGTCAAGGGGACGGTTCCTTTGGCAACCTTTTAATAAAGTTGCCAAAGGAACCGTCCCCTTGACAACCCCCTTGACAACTTAGTAACTTAAAAAATATTTAATGCTGAATCTAAAGCTAATTTTATCATTGTGTTTAAACCATTTTGTCGTTCTTCAGAAGATAAGGAATTTGAATCAGTTAAACTATCTACAACATTTAGCAAACAGGAAGCATGTTTGCCTTCTCTTTGGGCGTTATAAAATAAAGAAAAAGCTTCCATTTCACAAGCACAGAGATTTAATTCTTTTGGCATACGGGCAAACATTGCATCTATATCAGGAATATAAGGGTCAAAACATTCATTACACAATGTATTACCTTCATAGTAATTAATATTACTTTTTTGGGCTGTTTCTTTTATTAAGTGATTTAAGTTTGTATCAGCAGCTACTAGATGAATATTTTTATTATCTAAACTTAGTGCATAATTACTTTCTGTATATGCTTGATTTACTAGAATCATATCTAATAAGTTTAAATTAGGGATCAAAGATCCACAAGTTCCAATTCTAATAATATAATCTACATCATAAAAGTGAAATAATTCATAAGAATAAATTCCCATACTAGGTATTCCCATTCCAGATGCCATTACAGAAATTTGTTTCCCTTTATAATTTCCAGTATAAGTATATATTCCTCTTATATCATTTACAAGAGTATATGAATCAAAAAAATTTTCTACAATATATTTTGCACGAAGTGGGTCTCCTGGCATAATTACTATATTTGCTATATCACCTAAATTTGCTTTGTTATGTGGTGTTGACATAAAAAATACCTCCTTAATTTTTTTTATTATATCAATAATTTAGAAAAAAATATATATTTTACTTGTAAAATATAAAAAAATTTGTTACAATTTAATAGGATTAAAAAAAACACCGTTTTGGAATTTTTTTAATCTTTTTTATTTTTTAGAGGAGGAATGATATATGAATACAAAATATATATTCGTAACAGGAGGAGTTGTTTCAGGATTAGGAAAAGGGATTACAGCTGCATCACTTGGTAGATTATTAAAAAACAGAGGATATAAAGTTACTATTCAGAAATTTGATCCATATATAAATGTAGATCCAGGTACAATGAATCCATATGAGCATGGAGAGGTTTTTGTAACAGATGATGGTGCAGAAACAGATTTAGATTTAGGACATTATGAAAGATTTATAGATGAAAATTTAACACGTAATTCCAGCGTGACAATGGGAAGAGTATATTCTACTGTAATAGAAAAAGAAAGAAAAGGAGAATATCTTGGAAAAACAGTACAAGTAATTCCACATATTACAAATGAAATTAAAGAAAAAATATATAGTTTTAAAGATTCAGACATAGTAATAACAGAAGTTGGAGGAACTGTTGGAGATATAGAAGGGCTATCAATAATAGAGGCAATTCGTCAAGTTGGATTAGAAAAGAATCCAGAAGATGTTTTGTATATTCATGTTACATTGTTGCCATATATTACAGGTTCTAATGAAATTAAATCAAAACCAACTCAACATTCTGTAAAAGAACTTCAAAGTTTAGGAGTACAGCCAGATATATTGGTTTGTAGAACTGAGTTAGATATTCCAGACAGCATAAGAGAAAAACTATCAATGTTTTGCAATGTTAGAAAAACAAGTGTTATTCAAAATAAAACAGCAGGTTGCCTATATGAGGTTCCTCTTATGCTTGAAGAAGAAGGATTGGCAAAAGAAGTATGCAACCATTTAAGATTAGACAAATATTTACCAGATAATGAAAAATGGGAACAAATGGTTAATAAAATAAAAAATATAAATGAAAATAATTTAGTAAATATAGCAATAGTTGGAAAATATGTAAAACTAGAAGATGCATATATATCAGTTATAGAAAGCTTATATCATGCGGGATTTGCAAATGAAGTAAAAGTAAATGTAAAATTAATTGATTCAGAAACTGTAAATAGAGAAAATGTAAAAGAAAAATTAGAAGGAATCCAAGGAGTTGTTGTTCCAGGAGGATTTGGAAATAGAGGAATTGAAGGAAAAATAGAAACTATTAAATATGTAAGAGAAAATAATATTCCATTTTTAGGAATATGCTTAGGAATGCAAATGGCAGTCGTAGAATATGCAAGAAATGTACTTGGATTATCTGATAGTAATTCTTCAGAATTGGATGAAAATACTACAAATCCAGTAATACACTTAATGGAAGAACAAAAAGGAGTTGTAAAAAAAGGTGGAACAATGAGACTTGGTGTATATCCATGTGTTATAAAAAAAGAAACATTAGCATATAAATTATATGGAGAAGAAAATATATCAGAAAGACATAGACATAGATTTGAATATAACAATAATTATAAAGAAAAATTAGAAAATGCCGGATTGATTTGCTCTGGAACATCTCCAGATGGAACTTTAGTGGAAATGGTAGAAATAGAAAATCATCCTTTTTTTATCGCAGGTCAATTCCATCCAGAATTAAAATCTAGACCTAATAAGCCTGCACCATTATTTGTAGGGCTAATTAGAGCTGCAAAAAACACAATAGTTCTATAATATAAAATATATTGTGAACTTTGTGTGAATTTTAATAATATTCTATTGACATTTTTAAAAAAAGGGTATAAATTATTAGCAGTCATAAACAAAGACTGCTAATTTAAATTTTAAGGAGGTAATGTAAAATGATTAAACCATTAGCAGACAGAGTATTAATAAAAATGGAAGAAGGCGAAGAAACAACCAAAAGTGGAATTATACTAACATCAAGTGCTCAAGAAAAACCACAAATTGCAAAAGTAATTGAAATAGGACCAGGAAAACTAGTAGATGGAAAGATAGAACCAGTAAATGTATCAAAAGGAGATAGAATAATTGTAAGTAAATATTCTGGTACAGAAGTTAAATATGAAGGAGAAGACTATATAATCGTTAAGCAAGAAGATATTTTAGCAGTAGTTGAATAAAATAAAAAATAAGGAGGAATTTATAATGGCAAAACAAATTAAATTTGGCGAAGATGCAAGAAAATCTTTAGTAGAAGGTGTTAATAAATTAGCAAATACAGTTAAAGTAACATTAGGCCCAAAAGGTAGAAATGTAGTGTTAGATAAAAGCTTTGGATCACCATTAATTACAAATGATGGAGTAACAATAGCAAAAGAAATAGAATTAGAAGATAAATTTGAAAATATGGGAGCTCGTTTAGTAAAAGAAGTATCTACAAAAACAAATGATATAGCAGGAGATGGAACAACAACAGCAACTGTATTAGCTCAAAGTATGATTAAAGAAGGCGTTAAAAATGTTGCAGCTGGTGCAGATCCTATGAGTATAAAAAGGGGAATAGAAAAAGCAGTAAATGAAGCAGTGGAAGGATTAAAAGAAATAAGCTCAGATGTAAATGGAAAAGAAGATATAGCAAGAGTTGCAAGTATTTCTGCAAATAATGAAGAAGTAGGAAAATTAATTGCAGATGCAATGGAAAAAGTATCAAAAGATGGAGTTATAACAATTGAAGAATCCAAAACATCAAATACAGAATTAAATGTAGTTGAAGGAATGCAATTTGATAAAGGTTATCTATCACCATATATGATAACAGATACAGAAAAAATGGAAGCTGTATTAGATAATCCATATATATTATTAACTGATAAGAAAATAAGCAATATTCAAGAAATATTGCCATTGCTAGAAAATTTAATGCAAAGTTCAGGAAAATTACTTATTGTATGTGATGATATAGAAAGCGAAGCATTGTCAACATTAATTCTAAACAAATTAAGAGGCGTATTGAATGTTGTTGCAGTTAAGGCACCAGGATTTGGAGATAAAAGAAAAGCTATGCTTGAAGATATGGCAATACTTACAGGAGCAGAAGTAATAACATCTGATTTAGCATTAGACTTAAAAGATACAACAATTGAACAATTAGGTAGAGCAAAACAAGTAAAAGTTCAAAAAGAAAATACTGTTATTGTTGATGGAGCAGGAGACAAAAATAAAATTACAGAAAGAGTAGCTCAACTAAAAGCACAAATATTAGAAACAAAGAGTGAATATGACAAAGAAAATTTACAAGAAAGACTAGCTAAAATTGCAGGTGGGGTAGCAGTAATTGGAGTTGGAGCAGCAACAGAAGTAGAAATGAAAGATAAGAAATTAAGAATAGAAGATGCTTTATCTGCAACAAAAGCAGCTGTAGAAGAAGGGGTAGTAGCAGGTGGAGGTACTGCTTTAATAAATGTAATTCCTAATGTGAAAAAATGTATACAATCATTAGAAGGTGGAGAAAAGATAGGAGCTGAAATTGTTCTTAAATCATTAGAAGAACCTGCAAAACAAATTGCTATAAATGCGGGATTGGAACCAGCAGTTATAGTAGAAAAAGTAAAAAATTCTGAAGTAGGAGTTGGATTTGATGCGGCTAAAGAAGAATATGTAGATATGAAAAAAGCTGGAATTGTAGATCCAACAAAAGTTACAAGAAGTGCTCTTCAAAATGCTGCTTCAATTGCATCTATGGTACTTACAACAGAAAGCTTAGTTACAGATAGTCCAGAACCAAAAGGATGTAATTGTGGAAATGAAGGCACAATGCCTAATGGAATGGAAGGAATGTATTAAAAGGAAAAGACTGATTCTAAAGTGGAATCAGTCTTTTAAACATCTTTTATTTTTCTGAATTTTCATTTTCATTTTTTTCTTTTGCTAATTGTGTTAGCAAGGAATAGTCATGTACACATGTTAGTATACATCTAATGCCTAGATAGAGAAAAATAATATTTGTCCATCCGCGGTTTAGATAAATACCTATCCCACCAATAATTAGAGATTGGTATGCGACTAACCCTGATAAAAAACATCTGGTGTTTAATCTCCTAAAGAGCTTTTTATATTCATACCGTCCAGAGACAGGCATGAGTACTATGTGCAGGATTATAGCACCCAAAAGTAAAAATGGAACACTTTCATAATAAGTTTCCAAGAATTTAAGCATATATAAAGCCTCCTCTCAAGCTGTAAATAAAAGATGTTTAGCGCTGAATGTGTGAATTAACTAGACAATTATATTATAACATAATTCGACAAAAAATACAAATAAAAACAACAGAGAATAATTTCTGTTGTTTTTTGTGGTGGCTCGAAGTGGAATCGAACCACTGACACGGGGATTTTCAGTCCCCTGCTCTACCAACTGAGCTATCGAGCCAAAAAATATTTATAAATAAAAAAATGGCGACCCGGAACGGGCTCGAACCGTCGACCTCTAGCGTGACAGGCTAGCGTTCTAACCAACTGAACTACCGGGCCATAAAATGGTGGTCGCTACAGGGCTCGAACCTGTGACCCCCTGCTTGTAAGGCAGATGCTCTCCCAGCTGAGCTAAGCGACCATGACTCATTGTCTTTCGACGAGATTTAGTATACAAGATTTTTTTATGCTTGTCAATACTTTTTTTAAAAAAAATAAAAAAATTTTTTATTTAATCACCAAATTATTCGTATTCCATATTATATATTATACAGATGAAAATGAGAAAAAACAAAAGACTAATTGAAAAATGAACATATATGGAAGGAGGGATATTCATGCCAGAAAATAGAGGATGCGGTGGATTTGGATTTGGTGATGACTGTTGTTGGATAATAATCCTTATATTATTAATTTGTTGCTGTTGCGGTAATAATAGAGGATGCTGCTAGTAAAATGAAAAAAAGTTGCCAAAGGGACGGTTCTCTTGGCAACTTTTTATTTTGACTTGAAGTTGCCAAGAGAACCGTCCCTTTGGCAACTTTTTTTCATTATATTTTCAAAATTTTACTCAAAATTCTTGATATTTTTTTAATAATATTGTATTATATATAGGTATATAGTTGAATGATTATGGACTAAAAAAGATAGAAGAAAGGGGCTAATTAAATGAAAAAAACAGTAGTAGCATTTTTTTGTTTAATAGTTATAGTTTTTTTAACAGTTTTTTGTAATGTTGCATATGCAGAAGACAAAGTGTTAGACCCAAAAGTAGAAAGCAAAATTATTGAAATTAAAGACAAAGCATTAAAAACTAGAGAAGACTATAATGAAAAGTATGGAACTGAAACATATGGAACTACAGCTTATATATTAAGTTTAGTAAGAAAATATAGTATTCCATTATGTTTTTTAGGGATTGTAATAGGAGTTATAAAAAAATATATTATTGGTATTAGAAAATTAGATACATTAGAACAAGGTAATGTTCTTATTGTAACTTCTATGACATTATTAATTATATGCCAAATATTACCATTAGCATTTGCTGTGTTTGTAAAATTTGGAAGGGGGTAACAAATGAAAGTTTTATTTGCTGTAAGTAATGAAGAGATATCAAATGCAATTGTAAAAAAATATCAAAAGGTTTATAAAGAGATAATTTCTTATAAAAATGTTTATTACTTTAATGCAATTTTAAAAGAAATACAAAAGGATAAATCTTATGATAGAATAGTTATAAGTGAAGATTTAGAAATTTTTCCAAATAATCAATTTTCTCAAATTGATAAAATTATTTTTGATAAGTTAGATAGTATCAGTGATGAGGCATCAAATTTTAGAGGAGAAGATATACCTATTATACTTATTTGTTCTGATAGACGAACAAAATCTGAACAAATGCTTATAAAATTATTTGGAATAAGTATATATAATGCAGTTATAGGAAACGACAGAAGCATAGATGAAGTTTGTAGACTTATTAATAAGCCACGTTCAAAAAAAGAAGCAAAAACATATTATAAAATTGATGTTGAAGATGTAAATTATCAATCTGAAAATGAAAATGGCGTTAGTGAGGTAGAAATACAAAATATATTAGCTCATTATAAAAAATTAGGAAAAAATGAAGAACAATATATAAGAAGTTTTGATAATATAGCATCACAGTATACAGATGTACAATTAAAAGTAATATGTAAGTTTTTACCTTTGAATGTCAGAGCTGTTTTGGAAGAAAGATCTCCTAAATATCAACAGGTTATGGCATTTTCACAATCTGCAATTAACGAGATAAAAGATAAGAAAGAAAAAAGCGGAGG
Source organism: Clostridia bacterium (assembly GCA_017404025.1). Classification (GTDB taxonomy): domain Bacteria; phylum Bacillota; class Clostridia; order TANB77; family CAG-508; genus CAG-269. Next base: position 25,158 of record JAFRDD010000151.1, on the reverse strand, counting down.
GATAAGTAAACAATTATTAAAAACAGAGAATAATGCAATTAGTAATTTTTCTAATCCTGTTGTAGTGCCTTCAGAAGTGAATTTCGGAAATGTAAAAAAATTAACAAGGCCAAAGCCAAGAAAACAAGTTGAATCAATGCCACAATACCCACCAGTAAATCAAACAAGACAAGTACAATCAATAATAAAAAATGGGCCAGCATTTGAAGAAAATATTATAGAAGAACCTATAATAAATACTCCAAGAGTAAGACCTGTACCTACAGTTAATAGTCAAAGAAAAGAAAATGAGAATATAACAAATAATCAAGTAATAGAAAGTTTACCAATGTTGGAAAATGAACCAATAATGGAAGAGCCAAAAAGAGGAAGGGGAAGACCAAGAAAAAATCCAATTCCCGAACAAGTAGAAAATGTGGAACCAAAAAGAAGAGGAAGACCAAGAAAAAATCCATTACCAGAAGAAAATGGTAATACTAGAACTTTAGAACCATTAGAAGACATATTGCCAGGATTTAAAAATAATAATTACATTCCTCCAAAGTCTGACTTAATAGAGGAAAGTAGCATAATTCCTGGATTTGACGATAATGATAAAGAAAAGATGGACAATATTAACAATGAATCAGTAATGCCAGGATTTAGTGATGACTTTTTTGATGAGATATTACCAGATCCTATAGATGATAATGAAATTAATCAAGAAGAACAAAATGAGTTTGAACCAATTACTGATAAAAAAACAACACAACAATATGAAACTATGAAAAAGAATACAGAAGAAAATACAATAATGCCAGGTTTTGACTTTTATGATCAAAAGTATGATGAACAACAATATGGAAACCAACAGTATAATAACCAACAATATAATGAACAACAATATAACAATCAACAGTACGATAATCAACAATTTAATTTTAATAATAAAGCAATAAACTCAAATATAGATATATCTACTTTATTAACACCAGACAAAAAAGTAGTATCTTTTGTAGGAACAAGTAAAAATGGAACATCATTTATTGTTAATAATTTAGCTGCTTATACATCCGCAAATGGTATAAAAACAGCTATATTAGATACAACCAAAAATAGAAATTCATATTATATATACACAAGAAATGAAGAACAATTAAGAAAAAATGCAGTAGATAGTATTAATAATCTTGTAAATGGAATAGCAAATGGAATTGAAGAAAACCCTAATTTAACAATTTATACAGCTATGCCAAATGATCATGTTGACATTCAAAATTCGGGAGCAATATTAAAGACACTAGTTCAAAATTATTCTTTAGTTTTAATAGATTGCGACTTTGAAACACCAGCTGATTATTTCAGACAATCACAAGAAACTTATCTAGTGCAATCTCTAGATATACTTACAATTCAGCCACTAACAGCTTTTTTAAGAGAACTAGAAACACAAAATGCATTAGAAAAAGATAGAATAAGAATTATTTTAAATAAATGTGTTAATATACGTGGTGTAAATGAAAAAATAATAATAGGTGGTATGTCATGCTATAATGATCCTTCAATGTCATTTAATATTGACTTATTTGATAGGGATACAGTAAAATATTTAACAATACCATTTGAAGAAGATGTATATACTAAATACCTAGAAGCAATAATTAATTGTAATATTTCAATAAGAGGATATTCAAAATCATTTATGCAAGTACTAAAAGACCTTAAAAAAATGGTATACCCAAGCTCAAGTTCAAGTTCAAAGAGTAATTCGAAATATCAACCACCAAAACCAAGTTATAATAGTAGATACAAAAAATAAAGAACAAAAGGGGGGAAAAAAGATTGCAGACAATAATATTAGTTATTTTAGCAATAATAATAATAGGGTTGATTATATATAATTTTAATATACAATCTAAAATAAAAAGATTTCAAAATACAGATCAAAGAATAAAAAACTTAGCAATTGTACAAGATTTTATGAATACTATTGGCGAAGACACCAGTGTTGATTATAAGATAAAGAAAATCAATGAATTAATAATAGAAAAATATCAAATACAATATTCAACAATAGTAGTATTTGATGGTACAGAATATGTAGTAAAAGCATCAAATGTCGATGAAAGACATTGGGATACATTAAAATCTTTACAAGATGATGAAAATTTTAAAGATAGCATAACAACAGCATCTCCTCAGTATGTTTCTGTAAATAGTGATGATGAAAAATTGTCTTACCAGAAATCTGAAATGGGAAGAGCAAAATCTGCTATATTTTTCCCTTTATATTTTGATAATGTATATGTTGGATATTGGATTATAGAGAGTGGAAAACCGCATAATTTTGATAATATAGACAGTACCATATTAGAAGTTGTAAAAGATAATATAGTATCAGTTTTAAAAACTGTAAATCATCAAAATATATTAGAATCTATAGTTAGAACTGATGAATTTTCTGGATTGAAATCTGAAGAGTATTTATATGGTGAAGGTAAAAAGATAATAGATCAATATACAAAATCAACAATTTGTATGTTTAAAATTATTAACCTAAAAGAAATTAATGAGAATTATTCAAGAGAATTAGGAAATAAAGTTATAACTGAAGTAAGTAAATATATAAAAGAGAATATATCAGACAATTATATATTTATAAGATATATGGGGCCAAAATTTGTTATTGCATTTTCAGGAGCTGAAATTAGTGGAGTGGCAGAATTTTTAAATGATAGAAAAGAAACAATTGAAAATATGAGCATAGCATTATCAGAAGATGGGGAAAATGAAGGTGTATGCCCAGAATTAAATTTTGTAGTATCATATTATTACAAAGGAACTGGAATAGAAGAAGTTCTAAAAAAATTAGAGAAATATCTTGATAATGCTGATCCAGATGAAAGTGAAATAAATAATATTTAAAATATGGAGGGATATTATGGATTTTGACAAAACAATGAATTTTAGAGTAGAAAGAGATGACAATGTAAAAGCAAAAGAAATTTTGAAGGATGTTTACGAAGCTTTGCAAGAAAAGGGATATAATCCAATAAATCAAATAGTTGGATATATTCTTTCTGGAGATCCAACATATATTACTAGCCATAATGATGCCAGAATAAAAATAAGAGCTATAGAAAGAGATGAACTATTAGAAAAATTAGTTAAAAATTATATAGGGATTGAATAATAAATGAGAATTTTAGGAATTGATTATGGTGATGCTAGAGTTGGAACGGCAATAACTGATGCTCTTAATATAACAGTTCAAGGATTAGAAACAATAGAAAGAAAAAATTCAGATAAATTAGTTTTAAAAAGACTAGATGAAATAATGGAAAAATATGAAATAGATACAATTGTTGTTGGAATGCCATTTAATATGAATGGAACAAAATCTGAAAGAGCAGAAATAACAGAAAAATTTATTCATAAGCTAAAATGCAAATACAATAAAATAAAAATTGAATCAATAGATGAAAGACTTACAACAGTTGCTGCACATAAAACTATGAATTTATTAGAAATTAATAAGAATAAAAAAAGAAATATAGTGGATACTATATCTGCAGTGTATATTTTAGAAACATATTTAAATAAAAATAAAAAACTATTGTAATTTTTTTAAAAATAATATATTATAGTTATGGCTTACAAAATAAAAATAGAGAGGAGAAGAAAATGGAAGAAAACGAAGAATTAGACAATATAATTGTTCTAAATGATGAAAATGGAAATGAAGTACAATTTGAATTTTTAGACTTAATAGAATTAGACGAAGAAGAATATGTTGTATTATTACCAATAACAGAGGATGGAGATGAAGAAGAAGGAGAAGTAGTAATACTAAAAGTAGAAGATACTGATGAAGATTCAGAAGAAGAATCTTATGTAAGTGTTGAAGATGAAGAAGTTTTAAACAAAGTATTTGAAATTTTTAAAGAAAGATTTAAAGATGATTTTGATTTTGTAGATGAAGACTAAAATAAAAAGAAATGATTATAGCAGGTAATCATTTCTTTTTATTCTCTGTTGCATGTGCTCAAACACATAACAAAGAGAATGTAAAGACAACAAAAGAAGCGGAAGTTGTATTAGGACAAGAAACACAAAAAGCAATTCAGGAGTCGGAAACTACAGAAGCTATGATGTCTGAAAGTAGCACAGTAGATGAAGAACTCGTTGAAAGCAAGAGTGGCTATATAACTGACAATGACATTTGTACCCAGGATGAGTATGAAAAAACATTGTTTTCTCAGCCTATCTCTGTTGAGCGCAATGGAGAAATGCGTCTTGGAATAAAGTGTACAGTAGGTAGCCACGCTGTACTTAGCATTTATGAAGCTCAGGATGGAAAGTATGTGTCGATTTTTTCTTGTGAGGCAATGATAGGGAAAAATGGTACTGTTAAACATGCTGAGGGAGATACTAAAACTCCACTTGGAACTTGGAAAATAGGAAACACATACGGTCTAAAGGATGACCCTGGGAGCCGTATTCCATATCAAAAGTTGGATGATGATGCATACTGGTGTGCAACGGGTTCTAATGGTAAGAACTACAACACGTTGCTTGACCGTAAAGATGATCCTGATGGGGATTACAGCGAAGATGAACACATAGCTGACTACCCTATCAGATATGCCTATTTTCTGGATTTAGGGTATAACAAAGCTGGTGTACCTTACGCTGGGAACGCGATCTTTCTGCACTGCTGGAAAGATCCTGACTTCCCAACAGGTGGCTGTGTAGCCGTTTCGGAAGATGACATGGTAAAGATCCTCAAGATCTTAAAGCCCGGAAGTACTGTGACGATTTATTAAATGTCCAATATAATCACCACAAAGGCACTCTTTTTAAGGGTGCTTTATTTATAGAAAATTGCTAATATAAATATGAAAAAAAGTAATTTATCTAATGTATTAAATAAAATATATAAATTATTAGACAAAAAACAAAAAATAAAATTTTTAATAATAGTTTTAATAATGATTTTTTCATCTGTATTAGCACAATTAACACCAAAGGCTATAGGCTGGCTAACTGATGACATTTTATCAAAAGATTCTATTTCATTTGAAAAAGTAATTCCATTTCTTATATTTATTCTAATTGTAAATGTTATTAACGAAATTATTAAAATTGTAAGAAGAGTTTTAGTAGAAGATACAGCTACAGCAACAGAGAAAAAAGCTAGAGGAATGGTTATAAAGTCTCTTTTAATGGCACCATTATCATATTTTAGAAAAAATATGACAGGAAACATACATGGAAGATTAAATAGATGCTTAGATGGTACAATAAAATTAGTTAAATTATTATTTATGGATTTTGCACCAGCAATATTTAATAGTGTTGCGGCAATTATAACTATATTTATAACTTTACCAATAACACTTGCATTGCCAATGATGTTAGTAATACCAATAGGAGTATTTATAGTATTAAGGCAGATAAAAAGCCAAAAAGGAATAAGAGTAGAGCTTTTAAATAGTAAATCAGAAATGGATGGAACTATAGTAGAACTTATTAATGGAATAGAAGTAATTAGAATATGTGATAGTTTAGATTTTGAAACAAATCGATTTAATAATAAATCTGAGTTTTTAAGAGCAAAAGAAATGAAACATCATAAAGCAATGGCATTATATGATTGTTTAAAATTTATTAACCAAGCAGTATTTACGGTTTTAGTAATTGGAATATCAACATATTTAGCAACTAAAAATATTATTTCAGTAGGTAGTGTTTTAACAGCATATTTGTGCTTTAATCAATTATTAAAACCACTAGAAGAATTACATAGAATATTTGATGAAGTCTCAGAATGTACAGTACTTGCGACAGATTTCTTTAAAATGGTAGAAATTGAAAATGATTTTTCGTATTTACCAATAAAAACAAAATCAAAAAATAAAACTACAGATGAAATGATTAATATAGAAAATATAACATTTACATATCCTGAAAGTGAAGATAAAATTATTTTAGATAATTTTAGTATTAACATAGATAAAGGAACATATTTGGGAATAGCAGGACCATCAGGATGTGGAAAATCTTCTTTAATAAAATCAATATGCAAATTAGAAAAAGCAAATGGAACAATAATTGTAGATAATATTAATCTAAATAATTTATCAAGAAAAGAAATATCAAATATAATCGCTTTAGTTCCACAAAGTCCATTTTTAATTGCAGGAACAATATATGACAATATAACTTATGGAATAGATAGAAAAATTTCTATGGAAGAAGTAGAAGAAGCTGCCAAAAGAGCATATATATTTGATTATATAAACGGTTTGCCAAAAAAATTTGATACAATGGTTTCAGAAGGAGGAAATAATTTATCTGGTGGGCAAAGACAAAGAATTGCTATTGCAAGAATCTTTTTAAGAAAACCTAAAATATTAATATTAGATGAAGCAACATCTGCTTTAGATAATACTTCTGAAAAACATATCCAAGAAGAAATTGAAAAAATGAAAGATGAAAACGATACAACTATAATTGCAATTGCACATAGACTAACTACATTAAAAAATTGTGATAGAATAATAGTTCTTAATAAAGGACATATTGAAGAAGAGGGAAAATTTGATAACTTGATTGAAAAAGGTGGAATGTTTAGTGATATGTATTATGGAAAATTGAATTAGAGTAAATATTTGACAAGGTAAACATAAAATGATATAATTTGAAATAATATATTGTAGAAAGGAGCGGGAATATGGCAATTGAGATAGACCCCAAAGCTCTTGTAATGACAGCTTTGCAAAGCAAGAACCATAATTTTAGGTTCAGAGAAGGCAAAGTTAAGGGCACAATAGAAGTCTCACTGACCCCTCAATTGAAGGGACAGCTGATAATAGTCAGACATTTAGTTGCTGGACTTAATTTTCCTGAATGGCTTAAGTTCGACCCCAATGATGAGACAGTGTGTTGGGAAACAGACGAAAAAGACTATAATTACCAGTTGGTCTTTACAGACTAAAATAAAGGAGATGTGAAAGCATCTCCTGTTTCCTTTTTAATAAAAAAGAATTTTAATATAGTGAAAACAAAATCTTGTTTTTTTAAAATAAATAATGTATTATATATTAGAGGAGAGTGAAGAAATGATAGAATTAGAAGAGAATACTAAAAAAATAAAAGACCTTAAATCTAAACTAAAAGAACTAGGTGATTCACTTTGACATTCCAAAGCTACAAAAAGAATTAGAAGAATTAGAAAATGAAACAGTAAAAGAAGGTTTTTGGACTAATAATGATAAGAAAGATGAAATATTAAGCAAAATTAAAACAAATAAAAAAATATGCACAAAATATAAAGAATTAAATGATGATATTAATAATATAGAAGAATTGTCAGAACTTGTAATGCAAGAATTTGATGAAGATATAAAAAGAGAAATACTAAAAAATACTTTAAAGTTTGAAAAAGAGATTGAAAAACTCGAGTTAGAAACATTATTATCGGAAAAGTTTGATAAAAATAATGCGATTCTAACAATACATCCAGGAGCAGGAGGAACTGAGTCACAAGATTGGGCTGAAATGTTATATAGAATGTACACTAGATGGGCCGAAAAAAATGGTTATGAAGTAAAAGAAGTAGATTATCTAGAAGGTGAAGAAGCGGGACTAAAAAGTGTAACATTCGAAGTAGTAGGACAAAATGCATATGGATATTTAAAAAGCGAAATGGGAGTACATAGATTAGTTAGAATATCACCATTTGACAGTGGAGGAAGAAGACATACTTCATTTGCTTCTGTTGAAGTATTACCTGAAATAACAGAGGATATAAATATAGAGATAAATCCAGATGATTTAAGAGTAGATACTTATAGAGCATCAGGAGCAGGAGGCCAGCATATAAATAAAACATCTTCAGCAGTTAGAATAACACATATACCAACAAATATAGTAGTTGCATGTCAGTCAGAACGTTCGCAAATTCAAAACAGAGAAACAGCAATGAAAATGTTAAAATCAAAATTGCTAGATTTAAAAGAAAAAGAGCAAAAAGAAAAACAAGAAGATTTAAAAGGTGTTCAAATGGATATTGCATGGGGAAGTCAAATACGTTCATATGTTTTTTGCCCATATACTATGGTTAAAGATCATAGAACAAACTATGAGGTTCGGAAATGTACAAGCTGTTATGGATGGAGATATTGACGGTTTTATTGATAGTTATTTAAGATGGAAAAATAGTTTAACATGAGTAAAAATATTTAATATAATATAGTAAGTCTAAATCTAGACTTACTATATTTTTGTAAAGAAGGAATGAATATGGATACAATTGTTTTGAAGTTTGGAGGAAGCTCTGTTGCCAATAATGAAAAATTAAGAAAAGTAGCTAAAAAAATAATCGATTTAAAAAAAGAATATTCGAATATTGTAGTTGTATTATCTGCTCAAGGAAAGACTACAGATAATTTAATAGAACAAGCAAAAGAATTATCTGAAAAACCAGATATTAGAGAAATGGATATGCTACTAAGTTCGGGAGAACAAATGTCTATTGCAAAATTAAGTATATTATTAAATAGTTTGCATCATAAAGCAATTTCTTTAACAGGTCCTCAAGCAGGAATAATAACAAATAACACTAATCAAAATGCAATAATAAAAAAAATTGATACATCAAGAATAAAAAAAGAACTAAATGACGGAAAAATTGTTATAGTTGCAGGGTTTCAAGGTATTAATTCTAATAATGATATTGCAACATTAGGAAGAGGAGGTTCTGATACGACAGCAGTTGCAATAGCTGCAGCATTAAAAGCAAAAAAATGTTATATTTTTTCGGATGTTGATGGCGTTTATACGACAGACCCGAATAAAGTGGAAAAGGCAAAAAAAATGTTAAATGTGTCTTATGATGAGATGTTACAAATATCTGAAGAAGGAGCCAAAGTTTTGCATAATAGATGCGTTGAAATTGCAGAAAGATTTAATATTCCAATTGTTGCAAAATCTACATTTAATGATAAAGATGGAAGTACAATTTCTGAAGAAATAGAAGCAAATAAGGTTAAAAGTATTGTAAAAAAAGAGGTTTCAAGAATATCTATTATAGGAAATGGGATTATCAGAAATACTGAAGTAATACAAAAAGTTATACGACTGATTGACGAAAATAAATTAGAAATACTAACATTCGACGTTTCAGAGTCAAAAATATCAATCGTATTTAAAAGTATTGTAGATAATGATGTTTTAGAATTAATGCACAAAGAAATAATAGAAAAAGAATAATGTTTTTTGTGGACAGGTGCTTTTGGGGGACAGGTACAAAAAACATAAATAAAAAAGTTAAGAGTAAAGTATAAAAAGGCAGTAAACTGAATTGCTAAAGTAAAATCAGTTCATTGCCTTTTTATTATGAAATTTCTGCTTTTTGTACCTGTCCCCGGAAACAAAAACACCTGCTCCCAGAAACATGGAAAGAAATGTTCTAAAATAGACAAACTGTGAATATATATAATTTAGATATATATTCTAATAGGAGGTAACAGAAAATGACTGTAGATGAAAGAAATGGTTATAAAAATACAGAGGTAATACAAAATTTAATACTAGAAAATAGACAAAAACTTAGTATATCAGGAGTTGTTGATGTAATAAGCTTTGATGATCAAGTTGCAATGGTAGATACTGAATTAGGATTACTTACTGTAAAAGGAGAAAACATTAGAATAAATAAATTAAGTTTAGATACAGCAGAAGTAATCGTTGAAGGAGATATATCATATTTATCATATAGTGACAAAAATATAGAAAAATCTAAAACCAGTATTATAAGTAAAATATTTAAATAAAAGAAAGGCGCGCATATGGTACAGAATCAGGCATATTTATTTTTAATATTCGTTTTAAATGGAATTTTAATAGGTTTTACATTTGACTTTTTTAGAATATTAAGAATAAGTTTCAAAACTAAAGATTTTGTAACTTATTTAGAAGATTTTTTGTTTTGGGTAATAACGGGAATAATTTTAATATATTCTATATTTGTTTTCAATAATGGTGAGATTCGATTTTTTATGTTTTTAGGAGTTATGATAGGTGTATTATTATATATTCTGTTAATTAGTAAATATATTATAAAAGTAAATGTTTCATTAATTTCATTTATTAAAAAAATATTAAAGATACCTATTAATTTATTCATTAGAATAATTAAATTTTTATTTATTAAACCAATTTCATTTATTATTATAAATATTAGAAAGAAAATTGAAAAAATCAACAAAAAATATATAAAAAAAGAAGGAATTTTTGTAAAAAAGTAGAAAATATATAATATATGGTCGAAAAGTCCAAAATGTGAGATATGGAGAAAGGTACAGATGAAAAAAAGAAAAAAAATTTATATAAAAATATTAATAATATTAATAGGAATATATGTAGTAATAACATTAATAAATCAACAAAAAACACTTAATGAATATAAAAGAACATCTAAAAATTTGGAATACCAAATAGCAGAGCAAGAGAAAAAACAAAAAGAGCTTAATGATAAAAAGGAAAAAGTAGGTTCATTAGAATTTATAGAAGATACAGCTAGGGAAAAGCTAGATATGTATTTACCAAATGAGAGAGTATATTTAGACAAAGGAAATTAATGTGTTATAAATACTATTAAAACTTAATTTGATGAAAGATAGAGTAGAGATTGTTAATGTCTCTGCTCTATTTTCCTAAAAAATTAAATATTATATGGGGTATTAGTAAATGGAAAAATATATAGAAATAATTAAAAAGATTAGTAATGAATTGAACATAGAAATGCAATTATTATCAAAAGATTATGTAATAATGTTAAAAAAAGACTCAAAAATTAGATTTATTTTTGGATATAAATTTGGAAATAATGATCATGCTTTAGGAAATATTTTAGATGATAAATATGGAACGTCAGATATTCTTACAGCACTGAATATTCCTTGCATAGAGCATAAAATTTTTTATAGAGAAAGCAACAAAAATAAATATGCTTTAAATTGTAATTCTTTAGAAACTTTACGAAAATATTTTTTAAATAATAATAGTGAAATTGTTTTAAAGCCTAATAATGGAACTTGCCGGAAAAAATGTTTTTAAAATAACAAGTGAAAATGAGTTAGAAGAGAAATATAATAAGATGATTACAACTAATTTTTCAATAAGCGCGTCACCATATTATAAAATTAACACAGAATATAGAGCGATTATCGTAAATGATAAAGTCAAATTAATATATGGGAAAGTAAGACCAATTGTTACTGGAAATGGAAAAAATACTATAAAAGAATTATTGATAAAATTTAATAAAAATTTCTTTTTAAATGAAGAAAAATTAGAGGATGAAAAGTATAATAAAATATTGCCAATTGGCGAAAAATTTGAATATAATTGGAAATTTAATTTAGAAGGTGGAGCTAACATTAATTTAGAAATAGAGAAGAAATTAAAAGATAAAATTTCAAGTATGGCCAAAAATACTGCACAAAAAATAAATTTGAAATTTGGTAGTATTGATATAGCATTATTAGATAATAAAGAGTTAAAAGTGTTAGAAATTAATAGTGGAGTAATGATGAAAAATTTTATAGAACTTCATGAAAATGGAGAAAAAATAGCTTACGAAATTTACAAGGATGCTGTTATAAAAATGTTTGAAAATTAAAAATTCACATTTTTGTAAAAATATGTTATAATTATGAAGGAAAGAAGGAATGAAAATGTTAAAAGAAAAATTATTAAATGATTTAAAAGAAGCTATGAAAGAAAAAGACATAATGAAAAAAAATACTGTTCAAGCAATTAGAACAGCAATATTACAAGTTGAAAAAGATGAAGCAATAGAAGTAACTGATGAACAAATAATTGATATAATTGCAAAAGAAGCTAAAAAAAGAAAAGATGCAGCCTCTGAATTTGAAAAAAGTGGAAGAGAAGATTTAATAAATCAAAATAATAAAGAATTAGAAATTTTAACACAATATTTACCAAAACAATTAACAGTAGAAGAAATTGAAAGTATTGTTAAAGAAGTTATACAAAGTATAGGTGCTACTTCTATGAAAGATATGGGTATGGTAATGAAAACATCAAAGGAAAAAATAGGCGCAGCAGGTGATGGAAAAACAATAAGTGAAGTTGTAAAAAAATTATTATCATAAAAATAGAGAAGCAGTAAAAATATTAATAAATTATGGGGAAAAAATGGATACTTTAAAATATTTGATGGTTTTATTCAAAGCACAAATCAATAAAAGATTGCAAAGACGATATTTTATATTTGATGACCACTATGAGGGCATAAATGTTAATAGATTTTCTGACTATTATTTAACGGAGTTATCAAATGATATATATTTTATAATAGATTCAAACATGGCAAAAGAAAAAGGAGTATTAATTAAATTAATAACACATTTAGCTGAAAAAGGAAAAACAATATATCTATATGAAAAAGTAAAAACATTTTCAGATGAAGATATTACATATTTGTATAAAGTAAACAAAAAAATAATATTTTTTGATAAATATATAGAAATTTCGCATGAGCTTGCATCAAATCAAATATTAGAAGTTGATGTAGCATCATATGTGCTAATAGTAGAAAAATTAAATTATTTTCAAAAAATATGTGAAAAATACTGCAAAAATGATTTAGATAAAGTAATATTTTCAGCTATTCAAATAGCAAATTATATTCATTATAGTGAAGAAACACTGAATGATTCATGTCTTGTAAGCAGCTTTTTATTAAAAAGAGGAGTATGTATAGATATATCAATTGCATTATGGAAGTGTTTGGATAGATTGAAAATAGAAAATGCTGTAATTAAAGGGATAGGAAATATAAATTCAAAACCCAACTTAAGTGGACTAGTTAGATTTGATCATGCATGGAATCAGATAAAAATAAATAATAGATGGTATAATTTAGATTTAACATGGTATATGAGTTCGGAAAATATAGAGTTCTTTTTAGTTAAAGATGAAGAGTTTTATATAGATAACTTACATAAAACATCAATAATAAATCATTATTGCAGAATAACTGAAAATAGAGAATACATAATAAAAAAAATGGATGAGTACAATAAATATCAAAATGTTTTTGAACAATTTGATAAAGGTATAAAAGATATAGAATTGAAATTAAAAGAGCAAAAATAAAGCCTCTTTAGATGATATGTATTGAATTTAATAGATTTAATAAAAATGCTTGATGTTAATTTACTTGTATGTTATAATTCAAAAAAAGAGAACGGCTTAAAAAAATACACTGTAATATTTCTTTTTCAAACGCATTTGATACATAAGAAAGGAATGTTAGTAATTATGAATAGTATTGAATTATATAAACCCAATAATTCTGCATTAAATAGATTAAGTAGATTTCTCTCTAAAATACCAAGTAAATCTAAAAAAGGTATAAGCTCTATTAGCATAAATTACAAAAGAAATTCTATGATAAAAAAATATAAAACATTTATTGAAAATGAAAAAAATGAAGAAAAGTTTGATAAATCTTACAAATTATATATTGAATCTTTAAATGATTATATGATGAATAAAATATACAAACGAGTCAAATTAGAAACTGCTACTGAATATGAAAAAAATATTTTATCTGAATATTATTATATTTTAAAATTAAAGGAAGAACATTATGATGAGTATCTTTGTAGAAAGCAAAAGTATTTAATAAACTTAGATTACGAAAATATTGAAGCTGAGGAAAAAAATATTGAAGATTACAAAAATGTGTATAAATATAATATAAACAAAATATATGGCAAATTATTAAAGTTGAATAATAATGAAGATGAAGCAAAAAGTAATGAATATTGTTTAAATATTATAAAAGAATATAATGATGATAAATTGGTTAGATTTATATTAAAAGATAAGAATATTGAACCATGTAGTTGTAATAACATAAAAGAAGATATTAATGATATAGATGTTGCTATATCAAATAAACAAATGTATGAAACAATTTTAAATATTACTGAAAAGATATTTATAAAAGAAGTTAGCGAAAAATTTGTTGATTATATAAAAGAGTTGATTGCAAAAGAAAATGATAAAATAAATGCTAAAAACAAAAAAAGAATTAAACTAAAAAATATAGAAGAACATAAAAAAATATTTGTAAAAATAAAGGAGAATAAAAAAGATGAAGAAAGATAATAAATCACCTATAAAAATGATAGTTATAGTAATTGCAGTAATTTTAGTATTATTTTTAACTTTTAACCTTTTTACTAAAAAGAACATAAAAATAAATGTTGATAATTCAAATATTAATTTTACATATTCAAGTTTAGACTATAAAAAAATTGAAGAAAATCAAAATGAAGTAAAACTTGAATCAAAAGAAAATGAAATAATAACTAGAGCTTATAACAATATAGATACAAAATATGATGTATTAAAAGAATACAAAAAAATGGTTTATAATGGTGAGGAAAAACAATATAAAAATGTTAAATTTTTATCATACAATGAAAATGAAAATAAACATGTTTATATGGCACAAATTTCAGAAAATTCTTATGTAGAAATAATATTTTCTAAAAAAGAGAATTCTAGCAAATCATTAGAGGATATAGTAAACCAAAAGAACGTTCAAAAAATTCTTGATTCAGTTAAAATAACAAAATAAAAGTATTAAGAAAAAATATTTTTAGTATTAACAAAAATAGATGCTTATTTCAAAGCATCTATTTTTTTAGCATGTATTACAGTTCTGTGTGAACTATTATTTGAACAAGTTGAAAGTGTTAATATGTGATCTGATGAAGATGTTTCAACTCCAAAATCATAAATACTACGTGATTTGATTTTATTTATAAAATCTTCATAAACAGAATTAGATAAAAAAGATGTTGTTGTATAGTAACTTTCTGGAGTGACAGTATATATAGAAATAATTTGATAATCAATTGTACCGGGTTTCTGTATAAAGCTTTATTATTTGATTTTCTTTATTTTTATACCAATTTTCATTTAAACATGTTTCATTCATAGGACTAAACATGGTACCATCTTTTCGATTATGACCATATATAATTAAATTCTTATCAAATCCGTCACATGTATTTCTATAATCTGAATAAATCCAACCAGCAGAATTTTGAGATTTATCAAATGAATGATTTAAATAATATTCATTATTAGTATATTTAACAACTGGATAATTTATATTTGTATTATTAACACTAATCCATCCGAAACACGAGTTATTAATAGATTTTAGACCATCAAAATCTATTGAAAAACTATCGTTAGTAATATTTGTGCCATCAGAAGAAGGCTTTTGAATTAAATAATCACCAACAGTTTGAATCATTTGGGCGTTCTTTTGGTTTTCAATATTCCAATGTATTAGATAAGATAGCGAAATAATGAGCGTTATAGAAAAAAATATAATTAATAAATATTTTTTATAAACAAATCTGAAATCTTTATTTCTTCTATATTTTTTTAATAAATTGGAATCTTCTTTTTCCTTTTCAAAAGTAAGAATTACAGGTTCTGTTAATTTGAAATCTTTTTTTTCATTCATAATTATTTCATACCATGCCTTTCTTTTTTTATAATTATAAATAAAATAAAAATAAAAATCAATAGAAAAAAATATATTACAAAAATTACAAAAATATTACAAATATTACAAAATATTACAAAAAAATTCAAAAAATTACAAAGAAACTACAAAAGAATTACAAAAAAGTTACATTTTTGTAATTTTAATATAGAACGTTGACAGTAAAAAATTTCTTCTATAAAATTAAAACGATATAAAAAATATCAAAAAATTGAAAGGAGAAAAAAGATGGAAAAGAAAAAATCTTTACTAATTGCATTAATACTTATTGTAATGATATCTATTACAACAAGCGTTAATGCTGCAACATGGCAAGGACAAACAACAACAGGGAGTACTGTAAATCAAACAAGAACAGTAACGGGTGTAACATTATATTTAACTTATGGTGAAGTTGATGGTTCTGGAAATCTTATAACAAGAGTAAGTATTCCACTTTCAACTGATGAAAATACACCAGGAACAGTTAAAGCTGGATGCTCAGCTAATCATTACACAATGTCATTAGACAATGCTGAAGCCAATGGAGTAGTAACAGGTCTTGACTCAACACAAACTCAAAATGGAGGAGAAAAACTAATAGTAAATGCTTTAAAAACAGGAACACAAACAGTACATATTATTACTAGAAATACAGGAAATGATTGGCCAGCAGGTGTTGAAGCATATGATAATACTGTAAATGTAATATCATATTATTCAACAAATTTCCAAAATGCTGCAAGTGCTTTAGACATAACATTTAATGGAAACAACACAGTTTATTATTCAGAAAACATGAATATTTATCCAGAAGATAACAACAAGTTTGAGGCAATTTTAAATGCAAAATCAAAATATAATGCATTAAATGCATATGAAAAGCAACGTTTAGATAGCATAATAGCATCAGCTTCTAATGGAACATATGCAAATTATAATGAATTATATAATGTAGCAGACAATTACTTAACAAGCCTTGCTAGAACATTTATTACAAGTACAAGTGTAAATGGACTAAAAGGAAATACTGTAGCAAACAAAGATAATTGCGAAACAATTATTAATGCTCAAACAGAATATAATAACTTAAAAAATATTGTAAAAGACAGAGTAAATTTAATACTAACAAGTGAACCATCAGCTACATATGGAGGATATTCATCAGTAGATTATCCAACATTATTAGTAAATGCAAAAGCATATAAATTTATAAAAACATATATTATAGATACACCAGATGTTAATTTATCAAAAATAAATGATGAAAAAATATTAGATTCTGAAATTAATTCAGATTATAAATGGAGTGATTTAGATTCTGATGTAAAATCAACAGTAGATTCAATTTTAACTTCTGCAGTTGGTCGTAACTATGCATCACAAATTGCATATGTAAGAAATCACTTAGAACAAACAATTGCTGATACTTTTGTTGATAACATATTTTTAGCAAATTATGAAGAATTAGCAGGAACAAAATCACTAAGAAATTACAATAAAAATACTGCATTAAATCAAGAAGTTACAGATATATATGAAGATTTAGCAAAGAAGATTACAGGTGATGTAGATACAGAATATAATTCAATTGCATCAAATCCATATGTAAATGAAACATCTTTAAAACAAAAAATTGATAATGAAATTGCAAATTCAGATTATGCTTCAATTTTAGGAGCAGCACAAGATTATTTAGCTGATTTAGAAGAAGCAAGAAATTTTGTGGCAGAACACAAATTAAATGATGAATTAACAACAGAAATAGCTGAAGATATTATAACATTAGATAATGCAATTGATGATGAAAGAGTAAAAGCTATGGTTGAAGAAATGATTGGTAAAACAATGGAACAAAAAATCCAAGAAGCTGATGATTTCTTAACAGCATTAGCTGATAAATTTATTGAAGATAATAAATTAAATGAAGAATTAACAAAATCAATTGCTAATGATATAGTAAATAATTTAGAAAATAATTATAATGCTATTCCATCAAATATAGTTAAAGAAAGAGTTGACCAAAAATTAGAAATATCAATAGATGAAATAGTAGAAGAAGCTAAAGATTTTCTAGATAGAACAGCAGCTAAAGAATTTTATGATAATTACTTAGAAGGATTAGATGAAGAAAAAATTGTAGCTGGAGAAGATACATGGAATAATTCATCTGATAAAGTTAAAGGATTAATAAATGATTTACTAGTTGCTAATAATGTAGATAGTACATATCCAGAGTTATTAGAAAAAGCTAGAGAAGAATTAATTAATAGAGCAGCTGAAGAATTTATAAATGATTATTTAACTGACAAAGATGGTAAAGTAATAGGAGAAGTTAATAATTCAAATTATAAAAAAGTAATAAAAGCAGCTGAGCCATATGAAGCTTTATCTGAAGAAGTTAAAGATTTAGTAAATAGCAAATTAAAAGCTAATGTTGATACAACATATCCTGAATTATTATCTGCAGCTCAAGCAATAGAAAAATCACCAAAAACAGGAGATTTATCAGGAATAATGATAGGTGTACTAATTGTTTCTGTTATAGGAATTGCTGCAGTAATAAGAAAAAGAAAATAATTAATATATAGAATTAAAATAACAAAAATAAAACTCCTCTCATATAATAAATAAAAATGAGAGGAGTTTATTTTTATGGATTATGAATTAATGATGAATGGAAATGTAAAAATAGGGCAAAAAGCCCCGGATTTTGAAGCAATTACAACCTTTGGAAAAAAGACATTAGAAGATTATAAAGGAAAATGGTTAGTACTATTTAGTCACCCAGGGGATTTTACTCCTGTTTGCACTACTGAATTTATTGCATTCTCAAGAGCATATACATATTTTGAAAGACTTAATACAGAACTTTTAGGTTTAAGCATAGACAGTAATAGTTCACATTTAGCATGGGTAAATGATATTTATAGGCGAACAGGAGAAATGATTCCATTCCCAATTATAGCAGATAGAAGCGGCCAAATTGCTAGAAAATATGGAATGATAGCAAGTGATATAAGTACAACAGCAACAGTAAGAAATGTATTCATAATAGATGATAAGCAAATAGTAAGAACAATTTTAATATATCCAATGAATGTTGGAAGATTTATACCAGAAATAATTAGAATTATTCAAGCACTTCAAGTAGCAGATTGTTCTGAAAGTTCTACTCCAGCAAATTGGATGCCTAATCAACCAGTAATATTACCTATTCCACAAACAGTAAAAGAAATGGAACAAAGAATAAAAAGTATTGAAGAAAACAAAAATGGATTTAGTTGGTATTTGAGTTTAAAAAATATACCGGAAAAATGTGAAAAAAACGCAAAAAAAATAAACTAATATGATTTTAAGTAAAATGCTTGAAAAAGTAAACCACTTGTGATAGAATACATAAGTGGTTATTAAAATGCCAAAAAACAAGGAGGTAGTAAATAATGAAAGATTATTTAGAAATTGAAGACGTAAAAGCACTAGAAATATTAGATTCTAGAGGAAATCCTACAGTACAAGTAGAAGTTATAGCTGGAGGATATAGTGGAGTAGCTATGGTTCCATCAGGAGCATCTACAGGAAGTTTTGAAGCAGTAGAATTAAGAGATGGAGACAAATCAAGATACTTAGGAAAAGGCGTATTAAAAGCCGTAAATAATGTAAATACAACAATCAGAGAAAAAATATTAGGAATGAATGTATATGATCAAGTAAAATTAGACAAAACATTAATAGAACTTGATGGAACAGAAAATAAAGGAAATTTAGGAGCTAATGCAACACTTGGTGTATCATTAGCAGTTGCAAGAGTTGCTGCAGCATCTTTAGGATTAGAATTATATCAATACTTAGGAGGGACAAATGCAAAAGTATTACCAACTCCTATGATGAATATAATGAATGGTGGAAAACATGCTGATAGTACATTAAGTGTACAAGAATTTATGATTATGCCAGTAGGAGCAAAAACATTTTCAGAATGCATGAGAATGAGTGCTGAAATTTATCACAACTTAAAGAAAGTATTGAATTCAAAAGGATTAGCTACAGGTGTTGGTGACGAAGGTGGATTTGCACCAAATGTTAAAGATGAAGATGAAGCTTTAGCTTTAATTATGGAAGCTATTGAAAAAGCTGGATATAAACCAGGAGAAGACATATGCTTAGCATTAGACGTTGCTGCTACAGAAATGTATGATGAAGCTAAAAAAATCGGAAAAGAAGGAATGTATCACTTCTGGAAAATTGGTGTTACTAAAAATACAGAAGAAATGATAGCATTTTATGAAGACTTAGTAAATAGATATCCAATTATCTCAATCGAAGATGGTTTAGCTGAAGAAGATTGGGAAGGATGGAAATTATTAACAGATAGATTAGGAAACAAAATTCAATTAGTTGGAGATGACTTATTTGTTACAAATATTAAAAGATTACAAAAAGGAATTGATTTAGGAGTTTCTAACAGTATATTAATTAAATTAAATCAAATAGGAACATTAACAGAAACATTAGATGCAATTGAACTTGCAAAGAAAAATGGAATGACAGCTGTAGTTTCTCACAGAAGTGGTGAAACAGAAGATACAACACTTGCTGATGTTGCAGTTGCTACAAATGCAGGACAAATAAAAACAGGAGCACCTTGCAGAACTGATAGAGTTGCAAAATACAACAGATTATTAAACATTGAATCTCAATTAGAAGATGTTGCAATTTATGCAGGAAGAAAAGGATTAAACAGATAATAAAGAAAAAAATTACTATTCAAAATTTAGAATAGTAATTTTTTTTATTCACATAATAATATTATAAACAAATAATTTGTTTATATATTTAAATTTAGGAGGTTAAAATGGAAGAAAATCAAAAAATACATTGTTCAGTAACAAGTTGTAAATACAATAATGAGAAATATGGAAGATGTGTATTAGAGTCAATAGAAGTTGCTCCAATGCCAAATGTTAGAACAAAAAGTCCAGATGAATCTATGTGCTCAAGTTATGAGTATAACAAATAAAATAAAAAATACTTGCTATTGACATATTAAAAAAATAGAAATAAAATAACAGAAGAAAGATAAAAAATTAAGGAGGAATAATTATGCCATTAGTAACAACTAAAGAAATGTTTAAAAAATCAATGAAAGAAGGATATGCAATAGGAGCATTTAATGTAAATAATATGGAAATTATACAAGCAATTATGGACGCAGCAGCAGAAAGTAAATCACCAGTTATTTTGCAAGCTTCATCAAGTGCTATAAAATATGCAAGAATAAATTATTTAATGAAAATGGTAGAAGCAGCAATAGAAGAACATCCAGAAGTACCAGTTGCAATCCATTTAGACCATGGGCCAGATTTTGAAACAGCAAAAATGTGTATTGACGCAGGTTTTACTTCAGTTATGATCGATGCATCAAAATATGACTTCGAAAAAAATGTTGAAATAACTAAGAAAGTTGTCGACTATGCTCATATGAAAGGAGTAGTAGTTGAAGCAGAACTTGGGACACTTGCAGGAGTAGAAGATGAAGTAAATGTTTCAGATGATGATGCAAGATATACTAATCCAGAACAAGCAAAAGAATTTGTAGAAAAGACAGGATGCGATTCTTTAGCAATAGCGATAGGAACAAGCCATGGTGCATACAAATTTAAAGGCGAAGCAAAGCTTAGATTTGATATATTGGCAAAAGTAAAAGAATTAATTCCAAATACACCAATAGTATTACATGGAGCATCTACTGTAATTCCAGAACTTGTAGAAATGTGTAACAAATATGGAGGAGATATACCAGGAGCAAAAGGAGTACCAGACGAAATATTAAATAAAGCAAGCAAATCTGGAGTATCAAAAATAAATGTAGATACAGACTTAAGACTAGCCATGACAGCCGGAATAAGAAAAGTATTTGTAGAAGAACCAAACGCATTTGACCCAAGGAAATATTTGTCACCTGCAAGAGAACTAATAAAAGAAACAGTAAAACACAAAATGATAGATGTATTTGGATCAAGTAATAAAATTTAAATTTTCAACAGGGACGGTCCTTTTTGAAAAAAATCAAAAAATTTTCAACAGGGACGGTCCTTCTTGAAAAAAGTTAAAAAATTTTCAAAAAGGACCGTCCCTTTTGAAAAAACGAAAGGGAAAAATATGAAGAAAAAGGTTGTTATAGTATTAATATTAATAATAGTAATTGTAATTGCTACACTAGTGTCAATATATTTTAATAGTATAAATATAGAAGAATCTACAAAAAAACAAATAAGTGTAAAGTCTACACAAAGAATAGGAGAAATATCCGAAGAGGGGTTGAACTTTAGTGTTGTAGATTTTGGCGCAAATGGAAATGACGAAGAGGATGATACAACTTCAATTCAAAATGCATTAAACAAAGCAAAAGAAGAAATAGTAAATGGAACTAACAGGGAAATAGAAGTGGATATACCGGAAGGTACTTATTACATAAGTGTTCCATTAAAGATTTTTTCAAATACAAAATTATTATTAAACGAAAATACAACTATATTTAATAAAAATGGAAATGATGTAATGTTAGCATCATATCATATAAATGATAGTGGAAATATATGTTCTGGTTCTAATTGCACACATGGTGGATATATTCAATGGCATAATATAAGAGTAGAAGGTGGAACATGGAATTGTAACAATAATTCAGAGGCAATGCATGGAGCATTTAGATTTAGACATGGAGAAGGCTTAACTATAAAAAATCTTACACTTTTGAACAGTTCTGGACATACAATAAATCCATCTGCTTCAAAAACAGTTTTAATAGATGGAGTAACAATAAAAGATCAAATTTCAACTTCAGAAAAATTAGACTTTGCAAATGAAGTAATTCATTTAGATTCATCAGCAAATGGGGAAACTACTAGTTATCCAGTAGATGGTACGCCAATGGAAGATGTAATAATTCAGAATTGTACATTTGAAAATGTTTTAACCGCAATTGGATGCCATACAATTTATAGAGTTGCTGGTGATACAGGCGCACAGCCAAATAATAATAATTATTTACAAAAATTATCTAGTAATATTAAAATAATAAATAATAATTTTGTAAACATTAAATATTATGCAATAAATGCAATTGCTTTTAGAAATATGACAATAACAGGAAACACAGCAATAGGAAGAAATACGGAAAATAAATTTAGCAATTCAGAAGAAGCATGGGCTTTTATTCATACAAGAAATTGTACAGGAGATACAGTAGTTATTTCTGAAGATACATCAAATGGTGGTAATAAGATAGAAAATTTTGAATATGGTTTAGTTCGATATAGATATAATTTACAACGTGATGAAACTAATAATAATTTACAAATAAGTGGTGGAAGCGAAACGACAGGCTTTTTTAGAGTTTACTATAACGGAAATGATGCAGAAGAAGGGGAAATGGAATATACTCAAAAAGAACTTATTACTAAGTCAAGTGGAGTTACTTTACCTCAGGTAACTTTTATAAAAAAAGGATACAAAGTAAAAGAATGGAATGTAGAGTTTCATTTGGCCCAAAATAGTGAACAGTGTGCTAATTGTCTAAACGAAGGATATTTGCGAAAAACTGATTTAAAATGGCATCACTCATATTTTGATTTAACTGCCCAATGGGCGGAAAGAAAAGGAGATATAAATAAAGACGATAGAGTAGATTTGAGAGATTTGTTAATTATGAGAAGATATATAGCAATGCAAAAAACACAAACTCATTTAGAAGAATGGAATTTAACAGAAGAAGAGTATAGAAGAGCAAATTTAAATGATGGTGATAATGATATAAATTTAATAGATGTATTAATTTTAAGAAGATATATAGCAGCGTCAAAAAATGAAACAATAGCACGGAAATCATCCAGAATGGATAGAAACACTAAAATAAGGACTTAAATAATAAGTCCTTATTGATTTTTTTGTGATAGATGTTGCAAAATTCGTCTTTCAGCTTCTTTTTTTGCGATATCTTGACGTTTATCATATAATTTTTTTCCTTTTCCTATTCCTAGTTCAATTTTTACAATACTTCCTTTAAAATACATGCTTATAGGCACTAAACTATAACCTTTTTGTGTTACCATTCCTATAATTTTATTAATTTCTCTTCTATTTAAAAGAAGTTTTCTATTACGCAAAGGATCTTTATTAAAGATATTTCCATGTTCATAAGGACTTATATGCATTCCAATAATAAAAATTTCACCATTTTTTATTTGGGCGTAAGAATCTTTCAAATTTGCTTTTCCACTTCTTATTGATTTTATTTCTGTACCAGAAAGAACAATTCCTGCTTCTAATTTATCTTCAATAGTATAATTGTGATATGCAGTAGGATTTTTTGCAATTAATTTTGTATTCATAATTTAATTACCTCATTTCTATGTAATATTATATCACAATCAAAAAAAGAAAAAAAGGTTTAATTGAAAACCTTTTTATGTTATAGGAAATTAATCATCATAGTGATTATTAGTTTTTTGAGTTGAAAAATACCATACTAGAGCAATTAATGCAGCAACTGCTATTCCAACAATAATCCAAGTCCAAACTGTAGAAGATATACCTAAAAAAGTTGATTCTGCGCCAACTTCTGCTGCTGTTCTTGATGCTGCATAATTTTTATTATTATCATCATTATTATTCATAGCGTTTCCTATATTTTTTGCAGTATTATTAGCACCTTTTTCAATATTGTTAGTAGCATCTTTTGCCATATTAGACATACCTTGTGCTGCATCTTCCATAGTATTTTCTGCACCACCAACAACATTTCTTACACCATTTACAGCTTGATTCATTTCATCAGCTGCAAAACAGAAAGTAAAGGAAAAAATAATGCTTAAAATAACACTAGTACCAATTAACAATTTTTTGTACATAAAATTATTCCTCCTTCATAAATATTATTAAAAAAATAAGAAAAAATATACATAAAATGATTTTGAAAAATTTTGTAAATTTGATGTTTAACATAATTTATGATATAATGTATGTAAGATCCTTTAGTGATCACACACCACGCAGTCGTGACTTACAACAGGAGGTAATAACATGACAAAAGTAAAACAGATTATTTGCGTAGTAGTACTTATGGCAATCAGTTTTGCTGCAGGTGCTATATGCATTTACTCTAAGTGCTGCAACACAAGTTGGAGCCTTTCTTCGAAAATTACTGAGCTGAGCGAAGAACTCAACAGTAAAGTAGCGGAATTGGCAATAGCCAACGAAAAACTGTTTGCACAGGGACAGCTGATACATCAGTACGAGGTTCATGACCGCGTTGAAACTGATGTGGAGAACATCCGCAAGATACGCGCGAACATCTTTGCTTATGCAGATGCAAGTATTCATTCTGAAGAGGAGACACCGCTTAACTTTGGCTCTACTAATCTTCAGTGTTAATGTCAATACAAAAATGTACAATTTTTCAAATTTATTGATGCACAAAATTGTACATTTTTAAATTTGATTTTTTAATCATCTTCAATTGATTCTGTTACATTTGATTCGATTTTATCTTTTAATCTGTATGAATT
>JAFRDD010000150.1 GCA_017404025.1 Clostridia bacterium | reverse complement strand
ATTAGATCTTTCGAGAAATGTAAGTCATAGATATGAAGAAACAGTTTCTTGGAAAAATAGTAAAAATATATAAATTTTATAGTTGAAAAAGTGGTCCGTTTTTCAATTATAAAGTGGTCCATTTTTCACTTGACAAATACAAGAGGATTGAAATAAGGATATTATGATTGTTAAGTATTAAATGATTGAGTCGGGGTTTATAAAATTGAAAAAGGTTGATATTATTGTCAATCCTTTTAAATTTGCTGAAAATTGTAAAAAATATAAATAGTTTTTAAAAACTATTGCAAAATAAACAAATGTTTGATATACTTGCTTTGAAAAAATATAAACATTTTATTGAGAATTTTTTTTAAATATGATATAAAATTAATATAATCAAAAGAGGAGAAAAAGATGAAAAAAAGTAAATTGGTAATGCCTGTATTAAAATGGGTTGGAGGAAAAAGACAGCTTCTTCCTGAAATAAAAAAATATATGCCAACAATATCTAAAAATATAACTTATTATGAACCTTTTGTAGGTGGTGGAGCTGTGTTGTTTGATATGCAACCTAATAAAGCAGTAATAAATGATGTTAATCATGATTTAATAGATGTATATAGAGTAATAAAAGATAACGTTGAAGATTTAATAACTGAACTAAAAAAAGAAAAATATGCAAATACATCAGAAGCCTTTTATCAAATAAGAGAATTAGACAGAAAACCAAATGAATTTAATAAATTAACAGGTGTACAAAAAGCAGCTAGAATTTTGTATCTAAATAAGACATGTTACAATGGATTATATAGAGTAAATAGTGTTGGTGAATTTAATTCCCCATTTGGTAGATATAAAAATCCAAATATCATTAATGATGTGGGATTGAGAGCTGTTAGTAAGTATTTTAATGATAATAATATTACATTCTTGAGTGGTGATTTTGAAAGTGCGCTAAAAGGAATAAAAAAAGGTTCTGTTGTTTATTTCGATCCACCATATGCTCCTATTTCTAAAACATCCAATTTTACTGGTTATAATGAAAGTGGCTTTGGATTAGATGAGCAAACAAGACTTAGAAATTTATGTGATAAATTAACAGAAAAAGGAGTACATATATTATTGTCAAATTCAGATTGCGAAATGATTAGAACCCTTTATTCTGATGAAAGCAAATATAAAATAATACAGGTAAAAGCAAAGAGAACAATTAATAGTGTTGCAAGTTCAAGAGGAGAAATAAGTGAGGTGTTAATAACAAATAATGTCTAGATGTTCAACAAATAAGGATGCTTGGGAAAAATTATTTGAAAAATATAATATTTTAGAAAAAATACAATCTGATGGTTATTTTAAGATATCATCTAAACAAATAAATGAGTATCGAGAAGCAAGATTGATGACAAAATTTGATAATAGTGAATGTATTCCAAAAATATTGAAAGAGAATAATTTGTCTATCCTACCTATTTCAAGTAATACATATATGATAGCTCAATTTAATACTTATAAAAAATTTGAAAAGTGCGATAAAGAAATAGAAAGAATTGATTTTCCACCATACATACAAAGTTTGGATTCCGAAAATATTACTAGTGAAGCACTAGCTTTAAATTGTGCATATATTACTAATATGCTGAAAGACTTTTTAGGTGAAGAAGGATTAGTTCCAACTGTCAGTGGAAAAATGGGATCTGGTATTTTTAGTTTTGAAATCAAGAAAATTGATAGTGATGAAAAAATAGATGTTACTGTAGAAAACTCTAGAATGGAAATAGATGGAGGCTATGAAGGTGTAAATAGTCTTGCACTTGTTGAGGCTAAAAATGTAATATCTGATGATTTTTTAGTTAGACAGTTATATTATCCATATAGACTTTGGAAAAGTAAAATACAAAAAGATGTTAGACCAATATTTGTTGTATATTCAAATGGAATTTTTACTATTTATGAATATAAATTTAATGATATAAATGAATATAGTTCAATAGAACTTGTTAAAAGCAAAAAATATAGTATTGAAGAAACAGATATTGATTTAGGAACTATACAAGATTTGATTAATGAAATCAATACTTTGGCTGAAGAACCAATGGTATCATTTCCACAAGCTAATAGCTTTGAAAGAGTAATAAATCTATGTGAGTTACTTGAAAACTCTGAAAAAAATAAAGAAGAGATAACAGAATTATATGAGTTTGTTGAAAGACAAACTAATTATTATACAGATGCTGCAATCTATTTAGGACTAGTAAGAAAAAATGGAAAAAGAACTAAGACTTTCGAATTAACAGAAACAGGAAAACAAATTTTGAAATTAAAATATAAAGCTAGACAGTTAGCTTTTGCTAAATTGATATTGTCACATAAAGTTTTTTACTTAACGATTAAGAAATATTTTGAAAATGTAGATATGCCAGAACCTAGCGAAATAGTTAAGTTTATGAAGGAATGTAATTTATACAAGATTGGCAGTGATAGCACATATTATAGAAGGGCTTCAACTATTAAAGCATGGATAGACTGGATAATAAATTTGATAACAGAATAAATAAAAATAAGGGGGCAACTTTTTTAGGTTGCCTTTTTATAGTAAAGGAGGTTTTTTATTGATAAATGAACCAAATAATTTTAAATTAGAAAATACAACTATATGGAGTTTTAAAGAAAGAGGAAATTGGGTAACTCATAAAGGAGATTACAGAGGAAATTGTCCACCACAAGTTCCGAGAAATTTAATTTTAAAGTATACAAAGGAAAATGATGTTGTTTTAGATCCTTTTTGTGGCAGTGGGACAACAATGATTGAATGTAAATTATTAAATAGAAAAGGATTAGGAATTGATGTAAATATAGAAGCACTGCAAATCGCTCAAAAAAGATTGAAATTTAAGTGCAATACAAATTCTGAGCCGAAATTACTTAAAGCGAATTCAATTAATTTGAAAAAAATAATACCAGACGAAAAAATTGATTTTATATTTGCTCATCCACCATATGCCGATATTATAAAATATAGTAATAATATAAAAGAAGATATTTCAAGATTAAATTTTCAAGATTTTTTGAATCAAATGGATTTATTTTCAAAAGAGTGTTTTAGAATTCTAAAAAAGAATAAAATTTGTTCAATACTAATTGGGGATATTAGAAAAAACGGTAATATAATTCCACTAGGTTTTTATCTTATGAATATTTTTGTTCGTTCAGGTTTCACTTTAAAAGAAATAATAATAAAAGAACAGCATAATTGTACAATGACTAATTATTGGCAAAATAGAAATATAAATTTTTATTTATTGGCACATGAATACATATTTGTATTAAAAAAATAAAAAAATTTTCAAAAAATGCAACATTCATGAAATTTTTTGGACTTTTATTTATAGATACTATAAAGGCAGACTATAATATTGGCGTAAAAATTTTTAAAAATTACACATTTACGCTAAAGACTCTTCATGCCCAAAAGTCGTTAGCAAAAAGTTGCAGTTTAAAGCCAAAGTCAAAAGTACAAGCCTTTTAGCATACTTTAAATAGAGGTGATTTAAAGAAATGAATGTAAAAATAAATTACCCAGAAGATAAGGATATGCTAGAAAACGTAATAGCATATATAAAAGCTAAATTAATGGAAAAATATATTTGTGATTTAAATGCCCCACAAGCTAGTAAATCTCAAATAAAAGAGAAATTAATAAAAGAACTTTCAAAGACTTGAAATCCTTTTACAACAGAGCTAACATGACTAAAATAAACTATGAAAGGAATTTTCGATTTATGAAAGTAGCTATTTATTCAAGAAAATCAAAATCTACAGACAAGGGTGAATCTATTGAAACACAAATAAATCTCTGCAAAGATTATATAAATAAAATTTCTGATGGCAAACATATAGAAATTGTCCAATATGATGAAGGTGAAGGCTTTTCAGGTGGAGATTCAACAAGAAGAAAATTTAATCAACTAATAAGAGATGCAAAATCACATAAATATGATGTTTTAATTTGTTATAGATTAGACAGAGTTGCAAGAAGTGTGGCAGACTTTTCTGATCTAATTGAAGAATTAAATGATAATGGAATTAGTTTTATTTCTGTAAAAGAACAATTTGATACAAGTACACCAATGGGAAGGGCTATGATGTATATTGCCTCTGTATTTGCTCAATTAGAGCGAGAAATCGGTGCTGAAAGAATAAGAGATAATTTACACGAACTAGCAAAATCAGGAAGGTGGCTTGGTCGGAACAACTCCAACTGGTTATGAATCAGAAGGTTATGAGCTACTACATATTAAAGAAATAAACGATGAAAATGAAGTAGAAAAAAAGGTAAAAAAAGCTTTTAAGCTAAAACAAATTCCAGAAGAAGTTATTATAGTAAAACTAATTTACCAAAAGTTTTTAGAATTTAAATCACAAACAGCACTTGAAACATTTTTAATAAATAAAAATATAAAAACAAAAAATGGAAAATACTTTAGTAGATTTGCAATTAAAGGAATTCTTGAAAATCCTGTATATGCAAAAAATGATGAAGAAATGTATGACTACTTTATTCAAAATGATGTAGATCTATATTCTAAAAAAGAAGAGTTTGATGGGCAGTTTGGAATTATGGCTTATAATAAAACAAAACAGGTTAAACATAAAGCAACTAAAAAAACAAACTTGCAAGATTGGATAGTTTCAGTTCGGAAAGCACAAAGGGGTTATTTGCGGAAAAGATTGGACACAGGTTCAAAATCTATTAAAAAACAATGAAAGTAAAAGATATAGAAAACCAATAAAAAATGATGCTTTACTTTCTGGAATATTAAGGTGTAGCAAGTGTGGTTCATATATGAGACCAAAAATTCATACTGGAAGAATATATGAAGAAACTGGTAAAGTTCGATTTAGTTATATGTGTGAATTAAAAGAAAAAAGTAGACTTAAAAAATGTGATTGTGAAAATATAAATGGAAATAAATTAGATAAAATTCTAATTGAAAAAATATCAGAATTGATTGCACCAAATAGCAAAATATGTGAAGAACTAAAAAAGATTTCATTTGCAGAAAATATTACAAACGAAAATGATGAACTTTTTTCATTAAAAGAAGCATATAATAAAAATCAAAAATCACTTGAAAATTTAATTAAGAAAATTCAGTATGTTGATATTGAATTAATTGATGACATTAATAAAGAAGTAAAACTTATAAAACAAAAGAATCTTCAAATAAAGGAAAAAATTGATGCTATAGCAAATAATGCTTCAAATAAAGAAGTAGCAACTTTTTCAGAAAAAGAAATAGCTAAAGTTGTACTAGAAATAACCCAAAATCATTTAAAAAAATTTGATGAACTTGACATTTTAGGGAAGCGAAATCTTTTAAAGTTATTAATAAACAAAGCTACAGGAAGTGGAAATGATGTAGAAATCGATTTATTAAATACCGATAATACATCTTTTTTAAGAAATTCATTGTTACCAACAAGTGAGAATAGCAAATGAAATTTTAATGCATTTGCGTGCAACAAAAAAAATAAATGCAGAAGTTTATTTAAATGAGCCAATAGGGAAAGACAAAGATGATAATATTGTAACATTACAAGAAGTATTAGAAAATAATGAAAGGAATATTGAAGATGAAGTTGATTTAAAAATGAAAATAAAAATCTTATATAATAAGATGAAAAAGATTTTAAAAGATAGAGAAAAAACAATAATTGAATTAAGATTTGGATTAGATGGTAATAAGCCAAAAACACAAAATGAAATAGCGAAAATGATGGGGATTTCGCGTTCTTATGTTTCAAGAATAGAAACAAAAGCAATAGGAAAGTTAGCCAAGGAAATGAAAGAATAAAATAAAAAACTTAAAATTTTTATAATTTTAAGTTTTTTTTAAGGTTTGAAAATTATAATAAGTTTGAAAATAACAAATGAAGGGAGAAAGAAAAATGAAAAAAGTATTAAAAAATTTAATTCCAATTTTAATTATTATAGGTTTATGTGGAGTTTTAATCTTTATGGTAAGTATATTATTAAAAGATAATTCTAATAGTTCATACCCAAATGATGAAAAACCAAATAGCAGTATGATGAGCGCACCTGGAGAAAAAACAGAAAATAGTAGTTCAGTAGAATATTCATCAGCAAAAGAAATTACAGAAAGTACAACAATAAAAAATGAGAATTTTTCATCAGATACAGCAGATGAAAATGCGGTTACAGTAAGTGGAGATGTTGACGCTACAATAGAAGGCTCAACAATTCAAAAAACAGGAGATTCTGATGGAGGAGATAATACAAGTTTTTATGGAACTAATTCAGCAGTTATCGCAAAAGGTGGAGCTAATTTAACATTAAAAAATCTAACAGTAACAACAAATGCAAAGGGTGCAAATGGAGTATTTAGTTATGGAGGTTCAGCTACAACAAATAATTCATCAAGTGATGGAACTCAAGTTACAATAAGTGATTCAAAAATTACTACAACAGCAGATAATTCAGGAGGAATAATGACAACTGGTGGAGGAATAATGAAAGCTTCTAATTTGACAGTTAATACAAGTGGAACTTCATCTGCTGCAATAAGAACAGATAGAGGTGGAGGAACCGTTACTGTGGATGGAGGATCTTATTCAACTACAGGTAAAGGGTCACCAGCAGTTTATTCAACAGCAGATGTAACTGTAAACAATGCAAAATTAGTTGCTGAACAATCTGAAGGTTTAATTGTAGAAGGTAAGAACTCAATTACAATTAATAATTGTGATGTAACAGATACAAATAATAGTTTAAATGGTAAATCTACAACATATAAAAATATATTTTTATATCAATCAATGAGTGGAGATGCATCAGAAGGAAAGGCATCATTTACAGCAAACAATAGCAAGATTACAACAAACAAAGGTGATACAATTTATGTTACAAATACTTCAGCAGTAATAAAATTAACAAATAATACAATAGTAAATAATGATTCCACAGGGAATTTCTTAAGAGCACAAAAAGATTCTTGGGGAAAATCTGGTTCAAATGGTGGAAATGTTATATTAACAATGAGTAATCAAAGTGTTACTGGAAATATTGTTATTGACTCTATATCAACATTAGATATGACAATGGAATCTAATTCTTATTATGAGGGAACTATTAATGGAGATAACAGTGCAAAATCAATTAGTTTAAAATTGGATAATAATTCAAAAATAAAATTAACTGGAGATAGCTATGTTACTTCTTTAGATGACAGCGATTCAAGTTATAGCAATATAGATTTTAATGGATATAAATTGTATGTAAATGGTAATGCAATAAATTAACGGTGTTTTGAGGGACGCTTACTAAAAACAGGATAAAAAATGATTTTGATGATTTTGGGAAGTGTCCCCAAAATCACAAAATTATCACAAAACTTTAAGGAAAGTTTAAGGTTTGAGGGATAAAATATAATCAAAGGAAGGGAAAACCGACCAATAAATTTAAGGAGGAGATATTTATGAAAAAACAAATTTTAACTTTTATTATAGGAGCTTTAGTAGGAGCAATAATTGCAACAGGAGTATTCTTTATAATTAAGGGAAATTCAAACGATTCTAATCAAGGTCAAATGAATGGTCAAATGAGAGAGTTTAAAGGAGAAAGACCTGATATGCAAAATGGTGAAATGCCTGAAATGCCAAATGGAGAAAATACAGAAGGAAATTTTAAAGGAAAAGGTCAAAGAGGAAACAAAAATACTGATCAGACTCAAACTCAAGAAAATACAAATGGACCAGATGCAAACAGTCAAAGCAGTAATACTTAAAATCTGTTAATACAAAATTCTGCAAAGTCAGAAAGGAATGATTATTTCATGAAAAAGTTTAGAAAAACACTGATAGCTATTATAGTAATAATAGCTATCTCAAGTTTGACTTTTTATATAGGAAGGCAAATAGGGCTAAATACGGATATGTCTTCTACAAATACAACAGTAGAAGAAAAAATAGTAGGAACAAGAACAATTACCAAAACTTTAACAAGTTCTGGTGAAATTTCTACATCTAATACAGAAAAATTAGAAATATCAACTACTAAGTATTTTGAAACAATGTGTGTTGAAGAAGATGATACAGTAAAAATAGGAGAGAATATTTTAAAATACACAGATGGTACATATTTAGTAGCACCATATGATTGTGTGATTTCAAGTTATTCTGTTCCAGAAACTTTAAAACAGGCTACATCTAGTAATTATATAGAAGTTAAAAATTTAAAAGATTTAACGATTTCTTTAAATGTAAGTGAAAATGAAATTTCAAATATCAGTGTAGATAAAGAAGTACAAATTACCTTAACAGCAGATACAAGCAAAATTTACACTGGAAAAATAACTAAAATTAATTCTGTTGGAACTTATGGAACAAGTGGAACTACGTTTGCTGTAACAGTTGCTTTTGAAAATGATGGAGTAGCAAAGCTTGGAATGTCAGTATCTTGTGAAATAAAAATTGATGAGTTAACAGATGTTGTAGCAGTGCCAATTAATGGAGTTCAAGAAAATGGAAGTAAAAAATATGTAATTGTAATAGAAAATGGAGAAGAGAAAGAAGTCCAAATTCAAACTGGATTATCAGATGATGAGTATGTACAAGTTACAGAGGGACTAAAAGGAGGAGAAACAATAAAAGTTGTAACAACTACAAAACAAAATACTGTAAGAAATACTAACAAATCATCTTCTGGAAATGGAGATAAAAACTTTGGAAACGGAAGCTCAAATGGAGGACAAAGAGGAAATATGAATTCTAAAAGTGGTAGTGGAGCTCCGTCAGAAGGTTCACAAGGAATGCCAAATATGCCAAACAACAAGTAAGGAGGACAAAATATGATAGAGATAACAAATATTAATAAAAGTTTCTACCTTGGAGGAGAAAGGATTAAAGCACTTGATAATATTAATTTTAAAGTTAAAAAAGGAGAATTTGTTTCTATTATAGGACCATCTGGTTCAGGAAAATCTACATTTATGAATATTTTAGGATTTTTAGATGTACCAGATAGCGGAACTTACAAATTAGATGGCGTTAATATGGAAAAAGCATCTGATAAAGAACTAGCCAAAATTAGGAATACTAAAATAGGATTTATATTTCAAAACTTTAATTTGTTAAATAAGTTAACTGCAACTGAAAATATTCAAGTTCCACTAATTTATCAAGGAAAAACAAATTCAGAATCTAAGAAAAAAGCATATAAATTATTAGAAAAGGTTGGATTAAAAGGAAGAGAAGAACATTTACCAATGCAATTATCTGGTGGACAACAGCAAAGAGTTGCAATAGCTAGAGCTTTAGCATGTGACCCAGAAATAATATTAGCAGATGAACCAACAGGGGCATTAGATTCGAAAACAAGTGTCGAAATTATGAATGAACTTGAAGAATTAAATAAAAAAGGTCAAACAATTATAATAATTACACATGATATAAATGTAGCAAAACGTGCAAAAAGAATAGTAAAAATAGCAGATGGCAAGTTGTATGAGGAGGGAGAATAGTGACAAAATTTGTTAATATTTTGAAAAATTCACTCAAAAATATAAAAAATAATAAATTAAGATCATCATTAACAATGCTTGGACTAATAATAGGAATTGCATCTGTTATTATACTTGTGGGATTAGGAAAAGGAACAACAAATAAAGTAACGTCTCAAGTTCAATCACTTGGAACAAATTTATTAACTTTAAATATTAATTCATCAGATTATAGTTTAGATTATGCTGAATTAGATAGTATTTTAAAACTAGACAATGTCGAAAGTGTTGCACCTCAAAAAACAGTAAGTGCAACAGTAAGCAGAGGAACAACAACATCTCAAAGAGCTAGTATTATTGCTACAACAAGCTCTTATATGGATGTAACAAATTTAAGTATAAGTAGTGGAAGATTATTATCAAGTATTGACTTAGAGAATAATAGTAAAGTATGTTTACTTGGAAATGATATTGCAGAAACACTTTTTGGCCTAAGTAATCCAATAGGACAAAGTATAAAAATTAATGGAGATAATTATACAGTAATAGGTGTGTTAACACAAGTTGGAAGTTCAATGGGAAGTAATGTTGACGATATAATTATTATTCCATTTACAACAGCTAAGCTACTTGGAAGTGATACGAGCATAAATAATTTATATATAAAAGTATCTGATGAAAATAGAATAGATAGAACAACAAGTATAATTGAAAGCTATATAAAGAACACATTAGGAATTAGTTCAGATTATTTTAGTGTATCATCACAAGATTCTATGCTAGAAACAATGGAAAGTGTAACAGATACAATGTCTTTATTATTAGGAGGAATTGCTGGAATTTCACTTATTGTTGGCGGTATTGGAGTAATGAATGTAATGCTTGTTTCTGTTACTGAAAGAACTAAAGAAATAGGAATAAGAAAAGCTTTAGGGGCAAAGAGGAGCGATATATTGTTACAGTTCTTAATAGAAGCATTAGTTTTATGTATGCTAGGCGGAATTATAGGAGTAGGCTTAGGATTAGGAATAGGAACTTTACTTGGAAATATGGGATACAGTTTTTTGCCGAATACTACAATAACGTTAATTTCGTTTTTATCAAGTGCAATTATAGGAATTGTATTTGGAATATTTCCTGCAAATAAAGCTTCAAAATTAAATCCAATAGATGCTTTGCATACAGATTAGGAGGTTTAAATGAAAAAGTTTACAATATTTGCAATAGTATTAATTTTAATAACATTAGTAGTTGTTCCATTCACATACAGTTATGGAACTGGTACAAAAAATATTATAGAACAAGAAGCAGAGGCAGAGGATTTTTTTTATATTGAAAATACTGAAATTACATTGAATGATAGCATTCAAGTTGTAATAGATATAGATAAAATTGAATATTACAAATTTAAAATTCAAATGATTTCAGATTTGAACAATGTTGAAGTTGAAGAAGATGACGTTAATATTCGAGAAGAGGAAAATGCTATTGTAATAGAAATTGATAAAGAGCAAACAACTTTAAATAAAATCACTTTAAATTATGAATTACTTGAAGCAGCAATAATTGGAGATAAAATATCAATAGCAGCAGTAGTAACTAATGGTGAAGATGCAGAAGAAAGTAAATCATTAGAAAAAGAAGTAACTGTAATAGAAGAAGTCGAAGAAGAGAATGAACAAAACAATAATGAAAACGTTTCTGAGCAGCAACAATCAAGTGAAAAACAAAATGAGGATAAGCAAGAAGTAGAAAAAACATCAAGCAAAGAAAGTTCAAAATCTTCAGATGCTATAAATACTGAATCTAACAAAGAAACAGAAAACAGTAAAAGTTCATCATCAAGTCAAAGTAGTGGAAGTGGTAAAACTTCTTCTAAATCAAGCGAAAGTACAGTATCGTATAAAGGGTCAGACAATAATTATTTAAGTAATATTATAGTAGATGGTTATGAATTAAATAAAACGTTTTCAAAGGAAAATGAAACATATTTTGTAAAAGTTGCAGAAGAAATTCAAAAAATAGATATTGATACTACTGTAGAAGATGATAGTGCTAAAATTTCTATATATGGTAATGAAGAATTAAAAACGGGAACTAATAAAGTTTTAATTAATGTTACAGCTGAGAATGGAAATGTAAGAACTTATAGGATTTATGTAACAAAATAAAAGTATTTGTGAAATAGGAAGGAGATAAAAATGAAAAGACAAGTTAAATTTCAAATATTAATAATTATTATATTAACTATAATTTTAGGAACAATGTGCTATTACTATTTCACAAGTGATAACAAAGAATATTTTGATTATTCAGAAGAAGAAAATGCACAAGTACAAGTTCAAAAAAATAATAGTAGTGAAGTGAACTCAAAAACATCATCAAATAATAATGAAAAAACAGTTAGTACAACAGCTGAAGTAGTAACAGGATTAACTGAGAAAAAAGAATTACATGCTACTTATTATTTAGAAGACAGTTATATAGAAGAAAATAAGGAATTTAGTGCGGGAGATAATCTAATAAAATATACAAATGGTGAATATTTAACAGCACCTTATGATTGTGTTGTAACAAAAATAAGTATTCCTGAAGTATCTTCAAAATGTACTAATGAACATTATATTCAAATAGAATCAACAAAAAATTTAGCATTACAAATAAAAGTAAGTGAAAGTACAATAAATAAATTATCTATTGGAGATGAAGCCGAAATAGAAATAACAGCATTGTCAAAAACAATTACAGGTAACATTACTAAAATAAGTAATACTGCTCAAAATGGAAAATTTACAGTTACAGTAGAGTTTAAAAATGATGGTGAAATAAAATTAGGAATGACGGCAAAGGTGGTAATATAATTTTAATTGTGATATAATTGCATTATAAAATTATAAGGAGAAAAATATGAGAATTTTATTAGTAGAAGATGACGAAATTTTATCAGACACTATAAAAGAATTTATAGTAAAGAAATATGAAGTAGAACAAGAATATTCAGGAGAAGATGCGTATTTAATTGCAAGAAGCAATATATATGATT
Source organism: Clostridia bacterium (assembly GCA_017404025.1). GTDB lineage: Bacteria > Bacillota > Clostridia > TANB77 > CAG-508 > CAG-269. Next base: position 4,388 of record JAFRDD010000150.1, on the reverse strand, counting down.
TAATAATTTTAGATTTAATGTTACCAGAAATGTCAGGATATGAAGTATTAAGAAGATTAAGATCAGAAAAAATAAATACACCAGTACTAATTCTTACAGCCAAAGATGGTTTAGATGATAAATTAAAAGGGTTTGATTATGGTGCAGATGACTATTTAGCTAAGCCTTTTGAGAGTAAAGAACTTCTTGCAAGAATAGAAGCAATTTTAAGAAGAAGTAAAAAAAGTATGGATTCTAATATTTTAAAATTTAAAGATTTAACGTTGAATTTAGAAACAAGACAAGTTAAAGTTGGAGATGAAGAAATTGCTTTATTAGGAAAACAATTTGATATGCTAGAATACTTACTTGGTTTTAAAGATACAATAATAACAAAAGAGCAAATATTTGATAAAATATGGGGATTTAACTCTGAAACAACAGCTAATGTTGTAGAAGTTTATGCTAGTGGAATAAGAAAGGCTTTGAAGAAGAGTGGATATGATAAGTATATTAGAACTATACGTGGAGTAGGATATATGCTAACTGAAAGGGGATAGTTAGATGAATGAAAAAAATGAAATAAGAAAACAGCTAATAAAAAATATGTTTTTAAATTTTATTATATTTACAGCAATATTATTAGTATTTGATTTAATAATATATAATGAAGTTGCTTATTCTTTATATAATAGCATAGATAAAGAACTACAAAATTCAGTAAATAGAATAGGAAATATGCAACAACCTGAAAAAATAAATGATAGAGTTGAAAGAGATTTTTATAAAGATTTTGAAAAAATAGAACATAAAAATCAAGCTATTAATCCAAGACTAATTAGAATTGAAAGAAATGAAGCAGGAGAAATTCAAAATAAGGATGCACTTGGACCAATTAGTAATTATTCTGATGAAATAAAATTTAATAATTCATTAAATACAGTATATAATTTACAAATTCAAAATGAATATAATTATAGATGTATAAATTTTGAAGAAGAAAAAGATGGAGAAAAAATTTATGTACAAGTATTGGCAAATGTTGATGGAGAAGCGGTTACTTTGACTAATATGAAAAATACACTAATTTTTGGAACTATAACTTTAGTAGTTGTTTCAATGGTTGTAAGTTATGTATTATCCAAAAAAGCAATTAAGCCTATGATGGTAGCATATAAGAAACAAACTGAATTTGTTCAAAATGCATCACATGAATTAAGAACCCCACTTGCAATAATTCAAGCTAAACAAGAATTATTATTAACAGAACCAAATGCCAAAATTATTGATAAATCTGAAGATATAAATTTAACTTTAAAGGAAACAAGAAGATTAACTAAACTTATTTCAGAATTAATGGAGCTTGCAAGAAATGATGAGAACAACAAATCTTTAGAAAAACAAGATACAGACTTAAATAAGTTAATTAAAGAAATTGCAACCCCATATATAGATATTGCAAAAATGCAAGAAAAAGAAATAAAATTAGATTTGAACTATAATAAAAATATAAAGTTAAATCAAAGTAAGATAAATCAGCTTTTGGTAATTTTATTAGATAATGCTGTGAAATATACGAATTCTGGAGATACAATTACAATTAAAACTTATGATAAGGATTCTAAATGTAATATTGAAGTTCAAGATACAGGAATTGGAATTAGTGATGAATCAATTAATCATATATTTGAAAGATTTTATAGAGATGATAAAGCGCGTTCAAGACAGACAGGAGGAAATGGACTTGGACTTTCAATAGCTAAAACTATTGTAAATCTCCATGGAGGAACAATAAAGGCTTTTCATAATAACCCCAAAGGGACTATAATAAGGTTAAGAATTTAATTATCACTTTTTTTGAATAAAAAAATTGATAATGAAAAAAGAATATGTTACAATTTTATTAAGAGTAAAAATAGTAAAAGCAAGGAGATGATAAAAAACGAAAACTAAAAAAGCAGGATGTATTTTAATAAATATAGAAAAGAAAAAAATTGCATTAGTATGTAGAGAAAATAAATATTCATTTCCAAAAGGTCATTTGGAAGATGGAGAAACATTGAAAGAATGTGCTATAAGGGAAACTATAGAAGAAACTGGACATGACTGCCAAATTATAGAAGATAATGAAATTGCAAAAATAGAATATGTAACATCTAAAGGAGAAGAAGTAGAAGTGCATTTTTATTTAGCAATTGATGTTGGATTACATATAGGAAAAATAGATGAAAATGATAGAGAAGAAACTATTTGGTTAGAGATTGATAAAATAGAACAAACATTATCACATGATAATTTAAAAGAATTTTGGAATTCAATAAAAATTCAAATAGAAAACAAAGTAAAAAATATTACAAAGACTTAAAGTTTTTGTAATTTTTTTTCTTTTAATGTGAAATTATTTACAAAAAAAATAAACTAATGTAAAATAAAATTAGATAAAAATGAACCAAATGAAAAGTAAAAAAGTCTAATAATGGAGAAGGAAAAAATGGAAGAAAAAGATAGAGAGATATTTATTAATAGTATCAATGAAAATAGGCTAAAAATGTATAAAACAGCAATTGCAATTCTAAAAAATGAAGATGATGCAAATGATGCAATACAAGATGCATTATATAGTGCCTATAAGAATTATGATAGTTTAAAAGAAAAATCTTATTTTACAACATGGATAATTAGAATCTTAATAAATAAATGCTATGACATAATAAACAAAAATAAGAAAATAGCATATATTGACGATTCTATTACAGAAAATACTACAGGAGTAGAAGATAATTATGAAGTTGAAAGTAGCTTAGAATGGGTATTAAATAAAATAGATAAAGACTTAAAAGAAATAGTTGTTTTATACTATTATGATGAGCTACCAGTTGGAGATATTGCAGAAATATTAGAAATTCCGCAAGGTACAGTAAAATCAAGATTATCAAGAGCAAGGGAACAAATAAGAAAAATTATGAAAAAGGAAGAAGGTGAATTCGATGGATAATGAAGATATTAAAATAAAGCAATTCATCACAAAAGATAAAAATATTTCAAAAAAAGCAAATGACACTTTTGATAATTTTATAGAAAAAGTAAAAAATGATGAAGTATATCAAAGTGAGCCACAAATAGCTAGAGAACAAACATACAATAAACCAAATTATTTTATTAGATTTAAAAAGTTTTTAACAATTGCTGCAAGTTTAGCGGTAGTAACTGTTGGATCTAATGCATATGCAAGAACTAAAGGATATGACAATATATTTTTCTTATTAAAAGATTTAGTAACAAAAGTACAAAAAGAGGATGAAGGAATATTCTCTGATAGAGATATAATTATTTCGTATAAACCAATACAAATTACAGAAGATATAGAACTTCAAATAAATGAATTGCAAATAAAAGATAATAAAGCTAAATTGTATTTGTTAGTAAAAGAATTTAATGATAATACTGACTCTCCATTGAATTACAAAGTATATAATGATGAAAATCAGGAAATGTATAATGCTTCAAGTACTAAAAAAGAAAATGAAAAAATATATACAGAAGTATTAAATTTAAAGAAATATAAAGACGCAACAAATACATTAAAAATGGAAGTATATAATAAGAATAATATATTGCTAAAAACAATAACAATAGATTTAACTAAAAAAACTATAGAAGCAAGAACTGAAAATCAAGTAGTAAAGAAAATATCTCAAATTGAATTAAATAAATTCTTAAAACAAGAAACAGAAAAATTATATACACCTAAAGAATTAAAAAATAAACAAATTATAATATTAGATACTTATGATATTTTCTACAGTGATGGAAAATATATTGCAAAATATCTATATATGATGCCAACAGAAGATGAAATTAATAAAGATGAAGTAGAAAATTCTACAATATATACAAACACTATTGAATTTACATCAAAGGGTGATAGTTTTACAAAAGTAAAAATTGATAAATCAGAAATTTTTTAATTGAAAATGAACCAAAACAAAATATAATCAGTCTAATGTGTATAAAAAGAAAATGGAGGGATTATTATGGAAGAAAATTTAAATAATAACGAAGGACCAAAAACAAAAGGAAAAAACAAAAAGGCTAAAATAGCTGTAATAACATTAAGTACAATATTAGTTTTAACATTAGGATTACAAGTATATGCTAGTACAAATGGATATGGAAATGTATTCTTTATGATTAAAAATTTAATTACAACAGGAACATTATCTGGAAAAGATAAAATATTTTCTGATAAAGACATAACATTATCATACAAATCAATTGACTTAGCAGAAGGATTAAAAATTCAAGTAAATAGACTAGAAGTAAAAGATGAAAAAACAAAAATATATGCGTTAATTAAGGCTGAAGATGGAGAAAAATTACCATTAAAATATAAAGTATCACATTTATAT
>JAFRDD010000027.1 GCA_017404025.1 Clostridia bacterium | reverse complement strand
TTTTACAAAATTTATAATTTTAGTCAAAATTACATTATTTAAAGTGGTATTATTCTTACTTTTGTATCTCCATAATGCCATTTTTTTGAGATTATGGCACGCAAAAATTAAGAGTGCTTGATTTGAATTTTTTTCTAATCCTCGAACTCTTGTAAATCTTAGACCATGTTGTTCTTTGCAATCTGCAAAAATTTGTTCAACTGTTTGTTTTCTTTTTGGATATTCTGTTTTAAACTTTTCTTCATATCTACGATTATTTACTTCATCTTTTTCATCTTGCCATATATGCCTAGTTATCACTTTTTGATTATTTTTACTTTTGGTACATTTATTTTTTAATGGACAATTTTCACAACTTTTTCTATTTGATTTATATTGCTTATATCCTTGTTTATCAACTGTTTTTAATTCTAATATTTCTCCAGTTGGGCAAACATAACAATCCATTTCTTTATTATATTCATATTCTTTTTTGCTAAATAAATCTTTATCTTTTCTTCCTTTTTGTCTTGAATATGGCATTAATGCTTCTTTTCCTGAGTCCTCTATTTTCTTACATATTGCGGGAGTATTATATCCTGAATCTAAACAAACATTTTCTATTTTTTCTTCATTATCTTCAAGAAGTTTATCATATACTTCATCAAATGCTACACTATCATGCATATTTCCTGGATTTGTTGTACATGCTATTACAAATCCATTTTCATCACTGAATGCTTGATGTGTATATGCAAAACATTTTTCGTGTTCTCCTTTATGATAATATCCCGCATCTGGATCGGTTGTACTAGTTTTTATATTTTTCTTTTTCTTAATTTCTATTTCTTCTCCAGTTATCTCATCAAAATCTTTTTCTACTTTTTCAATACTAGCAAATGGTTTTTTATTCAAAATTTCTCTTTGTACATTTATTTCTTTTAATAATTGTTCATCATATGATTTTGCTTCAATTTCTACTTCTACATCATTATATTTATTTTTATTCGCATTAGCTTTTTGATGTGTTCCATCACCAAATACAGTACTCATATTTACCATCTTATATTCCATTGCTTGCTTTAATATTTTACTAAAAATAACATCAAATATTTTTGTTCCTCTATATCTTCTTATATAATTCTGACTCCATGTACTATAATCTGGTATTTTATCATTTATCGATAATCCTAAATACCATCTATATGCCATATTTACTTCACATTCTTCACATGTTTTCCTCATGCTATTTATTCCAAACATATAATTTATTATAAGTAATTTAAAAAGTACCAAAGGTGGTATACTTGGTTTTCCAAATGCACTATATAAAGGTTCAGCTTCATCCTCAATGAAACTTAAATTTATTGCTGCATCTATTTTTCTAACCAAATGATCCTTTGGTACTATATCGTCTATAGTTTTTAATATATAACAATCATTTCTATAATATTGTCTTTTCATCATTTTTATCACTTACTTTCTTTATTATTCCTATAATAATTATACCATTTTTTCATAAAAAAAGTAAGGTTTTAGTAAGCTTTAATTTAGGAATAATAAAGCAACCTTACAAATATATTATATATCAATTTTATAAAAATGAAAAGACTATCAACAAATTACTTTGTCAACAGCCTGAGATGAATAAAATTCATCTTAACATTCTTCATCACATGTTTCAGCAAAGAAATCTTCAAAACTTGCTTGTTCATCGGCAAGTATTTCTTTTGTTAATTCTTGTCTTGAATCTGTTTGTTTTTCTGATTTACCAGTTGTAAGTTTTTTTGCTTTACCATCTTTTATGTAAATAAAATTAGGGGCGTATATTCTTTTTTCACCAACACTTACTTTTTCA
>JAFRDD010000149.1 GCA_017404025.1 Clostridia bacterium | reverse complement strand
GGACATTTTCACTAAGAATTAAGTAAAAATTTGATGAGACATTTTTACTAAGAATTCTATTTTTATTTTTAAATTTTTAATGAGACATTTTCACTGAGAATTCAAAGTAAAAAACGGGACATTTTTACTAAGAATTCACAGAAAAAAATATAAATGGCTTCTACTACTTTAAAAATAATACAAAATATGTTATAATTATGTTAAGTATACCTTTATTATTTGTGACAGTTTTTTCTGTTACAATAGCCTAATTAATAAGGGATTTTGAGAAAGGAGATTACATTTTTTTATACGCACAACAACCCGAGACCAATGAAAGGATTTTAAACATCATGAAAATTTCTAAGTTAACCAGTTTCGACATCTTAGAGCGTCCTGCAAAAGTTGCATCATTCGCAAAGAAAATAATTGTAATACAGATTTTAGGCACTGTTATTCCGGTTTTGTTTTCTTTTGCACTCACATGGGCCAAGTCTGCTTATACTAATGGCTACATTGCAGTTTCAATACTGTTATTAGTTCTTTACTTTGCAGAGCAAACATTAGAGTCCATAGGCACAACAATAACAGAGTTAAAAAGCGCTCAATTTCAGGCATTAACAACGTCTGAATCTACAAAAATAGTCCTCAATTTAAACAACACGGTAAAATCTAAGGTTTTTAAGAAGTCTAAGGGTAATCTTACAATGGTAGAAGATTCTGAGATAACCCAGCAAAGTTTAGATTACTTATCATCCTACTGGAACTTACAAATTTTAGTACCTGTATTTATTTCTCAAATTATTGTTATTCTTGCTACTCTTGCCGCCACAATAGTTACAGTTGCTACAGATGAAAGTTCCACAACTTTAGAAGTTATATTAACAACTTCTATGCTGATTGCTAGTATTTTCTTGTATATACCTCTTACTAGAAAAAGAATTAAGGTCATGAGAAAATATAGAAAAGTAAAACAGGATAATAAAGCTAAAACTGAGGTTTTAAAGACTGAAATTAAAACAATAGATTTTATTTCGGAAAAAGACTTCACTTATCATGCGGAAAAGTTAAGAACTGCACTTGACGAAAATATCACAGCTGAGAAAGACGAAAATTTAAAGCTTAATAAAGTATTTATTGAAAGAAGTTTTTTATCTTCAATGATAATGATAATACTTATAGGCATTAATCTCTATTCTCGCCATACTTTTACTTTAGAAAGTATATTTGGCATTGTTGCTTTTTCGCAAATCTTCTCGAGAATATTGAGGGAAATCACCCACATCACCGATCGTTTTGAAAGAGTAATGAACACTGTAGTCGAAATGGAAGGACTTTATGATTCTTTTAAAAACATCTATACTGTTTATGAAAGAGAAATGAATAAAAAAATCATATCTTCTGATATAAACACAGTTACCATTGACGAATTTACTGCATCTCAAGACCCTAATGGAGTATTCTCACTAATTAACACTAATTTAATTTCAATTAATAGCGGTGATACATACTTGGTTTATGGGCATACTGGATGTGGTAAAAGCACATTTCTTTACCTACTCACTGGAAAATTAAACTTACAGAATAGTCCCATAATATTTTCGAATGGTGATTCTGGCTATTTAAACTCAATAGCATATCAGACTGACAAATCAATGGCTAACAATTTTGTTGTTAATGAGATTGCTATTACAGATGATATTAACTCTGTTGACATAGTAAAGTTTTTCTCCATTCTTAACGGCTTACATCTGTACACTGAAGTTCTGCAGATGTTAAGAAATACAGAATTCGACAATAAAAATTGGACCGACGACATGAAAGTATTTAATTTTCTTCAGGCTAGAAAAACTAAACAGTTTTCTTCTGGACAAATGCAGAGATTAGCACTGGCAAAACTTCTTTACAATCTCTCTGATACAAACCAGTTGGTTGCTTTAGATGAACCATTTAACAGACTGGATGACCAGACCGCTACGTCTTGCATGGAATTCATTCAGCAGTACATTATGAAACGCAACAGAATTCTAATTCTTGCAACACACCAGGTTGAAATTTGTAGGTCTTATTCTAATCATGAAATATATTTTGAGGAGGATGTTAACAAATCTTATTTAAAAACTAATTCGTAATCTCCAAAAATCCAACACAACAAAAAAAAGGCTCGCACTACTAGTGCGAGTTTTTTCCTATTCATTTTTATTATTCGAATTATCTTTATTATTTGTTGTTATTTCGTTTTTTATAGTCTCATTTTGAATTGTATTAACTACCGTTTTATTTTCTGTTGTAGTATTTTGAGTTGTCGTATTTTGTGTCACCGTATTTGTTTGTTTTTGTATAGTATTTGTATTCTTTTCGTTTGTTTTATTATTTACCGTTTGGTTTGTAGTTGTAGTATTAGTTTTTGTATCATTAGTTGTAGTATTTTTAGTTGTAATATTGTTTGTAGTTTCTTCTTTTTTGTCATCATCTTTAGGTAGTAATTGTTGTGGATCCACTGCATCTATTTCTTCAGTAATATTTTCTACCACATTTTGTATTGTATTTGTAACAGTATTTACTTTAGCATTAATTTCTGTTCCTCCATGTTCATCACATAATCCAGGAGCTGTTAGCCACAAGAAATATTCTGTATAAGTATCTGTACATCCGCTTCTTGCCTTTTTACCTGTCTTGCTACAAATTTTGCAACTTACTATTCCACTTGGTTTAACAAATTCTGCTCTACTTTTACCTGAATGTATTCTAGACATTACATTTGCCCAAATTAAACCTGCTGGATTTTTTTTGTTAAAATTAATTGATTCATTTTTATCATATCCAAACCAAGTAGCAGCTGTATAATAAGGTGTAAATCCACATAGCCATCTATCATAATTTTCATCTGTTGTTCCAGTTTTAGCAGCAACATCTACACCTGAAATTTTACAATATGTTGCCGTTCCATACGTTCCATTTACTGGCTCTGTTAATATACTTTTTAAAATATATGCTACTTCTTTTGAAAATACTCTTCGTGACTTTTGATTTGTCTTTAATATATTTACTCCACTTTTTTTATCAATTTTACTGTAAAAAGTAGGTTCTATATAAACACCATCATTTGCTATAGTTGCATAAGCTCCTGCCATTTCTAATGGGCTTATTCCTTTATCTAAGCCACCTAAAGCTAGTGGCAAAGAATTATCATTTTTTGTTAATGTCGTTATTCCCATTTTTTCCATATATTTTATAGAATTACTTGGTTTTAATTTTTGCATTATTTCAACAAATGGTATGTTTTGCGAAGATTCTACGGCTCTTCTTACAGTTATTTTTCCAAGTGCCTTTGTAAGGTCTGTTGGTTTATAACCATCATTTCCAAATTCTCTTACTGTATCATCACATATTGTTGATGCAGTGATTGTTTTTTTATCAATTGCAGGTGCCAAAACTGCTATTGGTTTTATTGCAGAGCCTGTTTGCCTAATGCTTTGCGTTGCACGATTAAATACTCTAGATTCTTTTTTTGTTCCAAGTCCTCCAACACATCCAAGTACAGAACCTGTATTATGGTCAATAATTACCATTGCAGCTTGTGAAGGATCTCCTCCTGTTTTTGATGCTAAACTATATTTTCCTTTAGCAAATTCTGTTTCCATTTGTTTTTGTATATTACTATCTTGTGTACTATAAATTGTTAACCCTGCCATTTCTATATAATTATTTGCAAAAGTTTCAGTTATATTATATTTTTTCTTTAAATCTGCTAAAATTTCTGTTACTACACTATCAGTATGATATGAATATACTTTTTCATCATTATCTATATTTCCTTTTTTAAATTTTAATCCATTATCAACATCTTTTATAGCTTCATTATATTCATTTTCATTAATATACTTTAAGTCTTTCATTTTAGCTAAAACTGTTTTTGTTCTTTTAACAATCTTTTCATTATTACTATTTTCTTTAAATGGATTATAAGAGTTTGGAGAATTATTTATTCCTGCTAAAAATGCACATTCTGCTAAACTTAATTCATTTGCAGATTTACTAAAATAATATTTTGAACCTGCTTCAACTCCATATATATTGGGTCCAACATATATAACATTTAAATACGTTTCTAAAATTTCGTCTTTTGTTGTACATGTTTCTAATTGACATGCTTTCCACCATTCTTTTGCTTTTCTTGTTATGCTGTCTGTATTATCTCCTGTAAGATTTTTTACTAATTGTTGTGTTATAGTACTTCCTCCATATGATGATGACCCAAAATGAAATACATAAGTTACAATAGCAGCTCCTGTACGTTTTACATCAATTCCTATATGTGAGTAAAATCTTTCGTCTTCAATTGCAACATAAGCATTTTTTAAATTGTTTGGCATATCATTTAATTTTATATATTGTTTATTTTTGTTTGATCCGAATCTTAGCAATTGTATTATTATCTATATCTTTTACAACTGAATTTTCTTGAATCATCATATCTTTTGCAAGTGTTTTCCAGGTATGAGTTGAAATTCCAATTTTAATAGCTAATACTAAAATTATAGCTATAATTATAAACATTATAACTTTCTTTATGTTTATTTTCTTTATATCTATTCCGTTTTATATTTATTTTTTTATTTCTTTTTGCTTCATGCCTTCTTTTAGTTTTGTGCAACCCTTCTTCAAAATCTATTTCTTTGGGTTTTTTCGTTTTTTTAAACGCTTTTGGCACATAATTTTCATCTTCTATATAGTTATCTTTTCTTGACATTTTTACACCTTCTTTAGTAGAACTACTATAACATAAATTGACTTTTATTTCAACAGAATTCATTAATTGTTCACAAACTATACATTTAAGTTGATTTTATGCAATTTTTGTGTTACAATATTTACATAATGTTTTTTTCTTTACGGGATCTTTTCCCCTGAAAATAACAAAAAGTCTAATAAGGAGCGTGATATTTAGTTCAATAGTGTAACCAGTAAACAAATAATAACAAAGGAGGACTACATTGTGTTACAGCTACAAGCAGAAAAAATTGACATCGTCCGGGTCTCTATAATACTTGCTAAGTACAATATTAAAGCTAGTATAACTGATTCGGCAATCACTTTGGATGGTGATATCTCTAACGAGTTACTTACCAACCTTTGTAAAGAAATTGACATTGTTACTGTTAAGAATTTTAGAGATGAAACAGAAACATTGTCAGAAAAAAAAGAAAGTAAATCTACAGTTTCAAAAGACATTCCCCGTTCGTACGACTTACTCTATTCTACTGTAAAGCGTGGCGAGGTATATCTTTGCGATTTTGGCACTCCGTATGGCAGTGAACTGGGTTTCATTCGCCCTGTTATAATTCTGCAGAACGACATAGGCAATAAATATTCGCCTAATACGATCGTAATACCTTGCACATCGTCGCGAACTAAAAAGGACTTGCCTACTCACATTGTAACAAATTTTTCCAATAACAATGCTACTGTTGAAATAAACAGGCATCTGTTATATGGACATAATGTTATACTTGTTGAGCAAATAAAATGTGTAGATAAGACAAGGCTACGTAAGTACATTGGCAAATTGACTCCTGATTTTATGAAAATTATCGATAACAAAATCGAAATTACATTAGATCTGGAGAAAAATGCTAATACTCCCATTGTTAAAACTAAATATGTGGTCGAACGTAAAGGCTTGAATATGACTCAGATTCAGTTATTATCTATGGTTAATATCAACGAACTTCTTAATATATCTAAGAGTTCTTCTACCGATGAGTTTAAGGTTAATAAAATCTTAAATTTGTTCGGATTTGATACTTCCAAAAACGGAGTTCAGTATTTGAACAGATCAATTATAATTTCGCTAAGAGATACTCATTTCAATCTGGAAACTCTTTCTAAGAGCATTTCTGATGAAAGTGGATTAGACAAGGCAGAAATTAAGAGGTTGATTGTAGCAAGAGTGAAAGAAACCCTCGGTTTTCGTAAAGCTCATACAATTGATTTTATCCGTACAGTAAACAGTTTTTTGACCAAACAGGAGGTTTAAAAGTAATGAAAAAAATTGTTTTTAATGTTGAGCCTAGAGAAGACTTATCGTTTTCTACCTTAGCTAAAGAGATAGACAACATTTCGTGTAAGATCTCTATAGATTTAAAAAACAATGTTGTCACCGCTGAAGATATTGATAATTCAGCTATCGATACTGTTATTGGGCTTATCTCTAGACATTATACAATATTCAGTGTTGACATCGACAACTCGGAAGAAAACACCGATGTTACACCCCAGCCCAAAGAAGAGCCTGTAACAACATTTACCCTTAAAAATGAGTATGTTAATAACAAGCTCAATAATCTCGCAAAGTCAGCCCACTGGGCAATGCTGAAAAAGAATGCACCAGAAAGAAACATAGGTGAATTTATTGGTACCTGTACTGCCGAAATATCAATGACATATTCATCTTCAAATCCTATAGAGTTTGCTATAGGTGATATCATTGACGTTAATTTCGGCGTTCATATCCCTGGAGAAACTAGTGGCGGTCATGTTACTTCTATCGTATGTAACATAACTGCTGATGGTACCATGGCCTTCGTGGTACCGGTATTTAGAGTTTCTGATACTTCAGACTCCTATTTGCCTATCAGCGTACCCAAAGATACTGTTGATATCAATATTAATTCAAAAAATCTTACTTGTGTTCTCGACAAGGGAAAATACGTAAGACGTGAGAGAATTAATTCTCTCATAGGACATACAACCCCTGAATTCTTCACAATGTTGTTGAGGAAATTAGCATCGACTTTTGATTTTACAAATAAAACAGAGGTTTCTCTTGCTAGTACTGCAACGGAAAAAACAACAGAAAAATCGGTTTTAGCGAAAATAATAGGTCCTTCTTTAGACAAAGTTAACCCCGCCAATTCTCCTAGCAAAGAAGCTAGAAGATTTTTGGACGAAATAGGTATGCCTAAATCTCAACTGGTTACCAAGTCTTTTGCAGTTGCTTGTCATATCAAAAAAGTCAACTATGAAAATATTATAACTAGAATACACAAAGACTATCCGAACATTTCAGAGAGCACTATTAAGCGCAATTTGAAAGAGAATTTTAAAACTTGGTTAAAAGCCTATCCTGAAATGGAAAAGCAATTTCCCAAAATTTCTATCATGGCATTAGTTAAAATGTTCTCAGAAAAATTCGAATAATCACAACTGAATAGACTTTTAGAGGCAGGAGATGTATCTCCTGCCTCGTTTTTTTTTTACAATAATTTTTTATATTTTGGTAAAATTGTATTTGACAAAACTAAATAATCGTTATATAATAATTATAGAAGAATGAGATACCACAGAGTGTGGCGGTCATTTAAAAGTTATATTTTAGAATACATCTCTAACGACCATGCAGAGATGTATTTTTTTTGTTGTCTAATTTTCTTACTGTAACAACAAGTGGTGTTAGAATAGATATATAGACACAAAATTTTACGAATCGAGAAAAAGATGATATAATATTATGTAAATGTAAAAAGGAGTGTCTAATTTATGAAAACATATACAGAAGAATTTAAAAAGACAATTGTAGAATTGT
>JAFRDD010000148.1 GCA_017404025.1 Clostridia bacterium | reverse complement strand
AATTCAATGCACTCTCTAAGCAAAATTCTCTTAAATACTTTATAGTTTAGTTCAATTCGTTTAAATTCTTTTAAGTTTTTTTAAGTTTTGTATTGACATTTCTACAAAAATTGGTTAAACTATATATATCGAAGGTATGTTTTTGAAGAGTTATACCTTCAGAATATTGCCTTTCGAGTCGCAGTCGAAAGGTTTATTTTTTTATCTCTTATTCAATTGAAATTATAATATATTAAATAAAGAAAAATGTCAACAATTTTTGCTGACATTTTTCTTTTCGTTTTCCACAGATATTTTATTTCCCTACAAAAAACTACATTTTAGGTAAAAAAATTTTTTCTTTTCTTTCACTAGGACGAATATATTTTTCTGCAGCAATAAATACTCTACCGCATTGTAACGAGATTTATATTAAAATGTACTGCTATCGCTTATATGGTCTAGCTTATAAGTATGTCATTTAGGGGACACCCCTCCTTCGCTCGTACCTCGCTCACCCCCGTTTTATTTGCAACAGGAATAAAGTTATATGCCTAATATAAAAAAATGCCTTAAAATTGATTCTCGAACGAATAAAATTGTATTTTTTTATATCTGCAGAACAAATTTTAAAAAAGAATAAAAAAATAAAATTTGACATATAATAAAAAATGTATTATAATACAATTACAGATTGAAACTATAACCAGTCAATCGACACCGAATATATGAGTAACGGCATATATTCTTTTTTTTGCAAAAAAACAGGAGAGCTAAAATAACGGACGCTCTCCTGAACTAAATTTAATTAGTTTTTTGTGTCTTGATCTTTGTACTTTTGCAATTCTTTTTGTAATTCTTCAATTTTTTGTAATAGCAAAAATACTAAATTATAACCAGTCAAAATGTCGACACCTCCCTTCTATAAGGGATTTACCCTACAAAGTAGGGTTGGTGCTAGTATATATCAAATTCGACAATTTGTCTACTTACTGCCTTTATTATTATTTTCTTCATAATCCTTTATTGCAAATTGTAACGACTGATTTACAACTTCATTTATAGATAAATCTTCTTTTCCTGCAATTGATTTAATTTTATCAAGTATAGATTCTTCAATTCTTAAAGTATATTGCACATACTTTGTACTTGTTTTCTTATGATATGCTATTCCCATTATAAAATCACCCTTTATTAGTTTAACAACTTTATAATGTGTAAGATACACATATATTATACTTGTATTTGACACAAGTATTTTATGCTTGTATAATTATAAAGAGGTGATAAATAATGTATTCAGATATAGCATTACAAGTAGCAATAAAATTTAATGAATTACCTGCAGAAAAACAAATACTAATAATGCAATCAATTCTTATAATTGCAGAAGTAATTGCATTTTTCTATATAAAGCATATTACTAAAACAAATTAGACAAGACCGCACTACATTGCTAATTTTATATTAGCAATGTAGTGCGGTAGCTCTAGGGTAGAAAATACTTTGTATTTTCGTAGGGGCGAGAATAGCCCCTGCAATACCTATGCTTTAGTATAGGTATTGTTCTGCAGAATAAAAAAATATACATGCCGTTTTGGTATGTTTTTTTATTTCTGCAGGAGGGGGTCAAGGGGATCACCCTTGCAAGTTTACCAATAATTTTTTCGTTAGAAAAATATTTTGGTATAACTTGCTACACCAAAAATTTTGTGTTATAATATAGTCGGTCGCTGGAGGTGGTAAAATGAATTGTGAAAAGTTTACAAGAAATCAGTCTGGTAATATATTGGTGCATTGTGATAGAAGCGATCCAAATAGAACTTATAAAAATCAAGAAATTGACCATTCAAAAACTTACTTAAATTATAATCTTGCACCAGAACACAAAGGAATGACTGACTATGAATTTATGAAAAAGAGATGTGAAGAATTTAAAATGCTAAAAAGAAAAGATGTTAATTGGCTCGTTTCTTGGGTTATTACTATACCTGCAGATTACACAGGAAATAAAGCATTGTTTTTTAGAGAAGCATATAACTTTATGGAGAATAGATATGGAAAAGACAATGTTGTTTCTGCTTATGTACATTTGGATGAAACAAGTCCACATATGCACTTTTGCTTTGTTCCTGTTATTTTTGATAAAAAGAAACAAGAATATAAAGTAAACGCAAAACAATGTATAAATAAGGTGGAATTAAAGCAAATACACCCTAAAATGCAAGAATATTTAGAAAACAAACTGCAGACAAAGGTTAACATTTTAAATGGAGCAACTGCAGAAGGAAATAAAACTATTGACCAATTAAAAAAAGAAGAAAAAATAAAGCAAAAAGTTATATCAGAGCTAATAAAGAATCCAACTGAAGAAATAAAAAAGTTAGTAATTGAACAAATACCTGAAGAACAAAAAGAAAATATTATAGAAGAAGAAATAGAAAATGTAAAAGAAGAATTAAGGAAAGATCCTGACTTTTTACAAATATGCCAAAATAAAGCAATGTCTGAAAATGAAGAATTAGAAGAACTTGAAATGCAAATAGAAAACTTAAATGGAAAAAAGGATTATATCGAAGAAAGTATTGCAGAACTTGAAATACAACACAAAAAGCAAAGAAAAGCACTTGCTGAAGAATATGAAAGAGAAAAACAAAAGTATAATGCTAAAATAATAGAAATGCAAAATACAACAATAGAGCAAGAAAAAACAAAACCTTCTTTTTGGGATAAATTAGCAGAAAGAGTTGAAAAATCTAAACTTATCGCTACTTTTGCCTATATCGCTATTCAATTCGATCAAGGTATTCCTGGAGTAGAAATATTAAGAAATGTAAAAAAATTTAGAAAGAACTATGATAAATATAGAGATAGTTTAGAACTATTAAAAAATGATATGGAATTATTTGAAAAAGACACATATACCAATATAAGCATAGATAAAATTGAAGAAAGTGAAAAGTTAGATGTTCAAAAACAACAAGAAATTGAAGAAGAACTTGACTATGACCCTTGGTAAGTTGGACTTTTCTTACTATTTGTGCTATAATTATATTGATGTAGGCAAAGCCCTGTGTCATTTTCCCCATTTTCGCTAATTAGTGAGAGGGATTTCCTCTAACTTTTTAGTTTATACATATAAAAAAATATCAACAATAAAAGTTTTAAGGAGGATTTAATTATGGTAGTATCTATCGACATTTATGCAGTTCTCAACGTAGTGGAATTAATTCTGTGTATTGCTTACATGGTTTTTCTCTTTGTAGGAAAAGAAGAAACTTATAGTAAAGTAATTCGGCTTATCTCGGCTTTTTCAATAGTCGTGATTAATGCTTTCCAAATGCCTATGGAGATACAAATGGACAAATCTTATGGATGGTCTATCTTTATGATTATCCTTTGGCTCGTCAATGTTGTAAGCTCTTCATGGAGTTTGGGAGAAGATTTTTAAAACTACCAATAAAAAGAAGAATTTTCTTTTCCTCGAAAGAGGTTTCTTTTTTTTAGCCAAAAATAGAGTAGTTTTTACTACTCTAAATTAACTTTATTCTTATTCCAAAATTGCCACCAATGTCTTTTATTATCTTCTGCAGTTCCTAAAAGATAAGTTTGATATTGTGCATTAGTCCTTATTCTCTCACTTTTTTCTTCTTCATATAAATTTTTAAAGTATTCAACTTGTTTTTTTTGCTCGTTTAATTGATTCTCATAACTTTGTTTCATTTCTTCAATTCTAGTTTCATAAAAGTTTTTTAAAGTTTCATTTAAACTATAAACCACATTATTTTCAGTATTTTTAGTATTTATACTTTCATTTTCTTTCAACTCTACCTGTTTTCGTTTAACTCTGTTTATTTGTCTTTCTTTTAAATAATTATAACCTTCTGCAGTTATTTCCCAATCATTAGTCGTAGTTTTTAACATATAACCTTTATCTATTAAATCTTCTTTTTGCTTATATATTGCTTGTGGTGTTATACCTAAATCATTTGCAACTTGCTTTATAAAAAACAACTTAATTCCCCCTTACATTTAGTTTAAATCAGTATAAAACAACTCTAATAAACTTTAATTATTTTATATTAAAATTAGTTTACTATACTTTATTTTAATTGTCAAATATAATAGAATTTACTTGAAACAACTAAACTTTAAACCAGTTTTAAACTACTTTCAATATTGCACAAAATATAAATTTTTAGCAATTAACTCTAAATTTTATCAATTTTATAATTAAACTATATTTTAAACCAATTTAATAACAATACCAGAGGGAGTAAGGGAGTGAAAAAGGCAAAGTAATCCCATAGATTTAAAATTACTTTGCTTTTAACAATACCGTCGGTCGATCGGTCGTTCATTGTTAGTAAAGTTCAAACATTTCAGTTTGATACAACATAGTCTAATTTAGACAACACAAGTTAATCCATGTCATAAGTTGTAAATCCTCTTTAACTTTCCACCCCAAATTCTTTATATATTGCAGGTTTTCGATTTGTATGAGTTCCTGCTGACGCACAACTTATACTACTAACATATAAGCAATACGAGGCGACTCTCTGCATGGGCTCGTCCACACCCCATAACCTTATTTTTTAGGTGTCAGTTACTTTGCATTTTCTCCACCCACTTAACTTCAATTTAAGTCATATTTAATTGTAATTGAATAAAAAATAGAGAGTACAATTCAATGCACTCTCTAAGCAAAATTCTCTTAAATACTTTATAGTTTAGTTCAATTCGTTTAAATTCTTTTAAGTTTTTTTAAGTTTTGTATTGACATTTCTACAAAAATTGGTTAAACTATATATATCGAAGGTATGTT
>JAFRDD010000147.1 GCA_017404025.1 Clostridia bacterium | reverse complement strand
GGACATTTTCACTAAGAATTAAGTAAAAATTTGATGAGACATTTTTACTAAGAATTCTATTTTTATTTTTAAATTTTTAATGAGACATTTTCACTGAGAATTCAAAGTAAAAAACGGGACATTTTTACTAAGAATTCACAGTTTTTTCGATATTTTTTAAAAAATACTTGTTTTTTTATATATTTTGTGTTAAACTTGTTATTAGTCAATTTTATTTTTAATTTAGGAGGTGCAATTAGATATGGCAAAATGTGCAATTTGTGAAAAAACTGCAAATCATGGAAATAAACTTAGCATAACTCGTTCTCACATAAGTAAAAGATCACCACGTACTTGGAAACCAAATTTAAGAAGTGTAAAAGTTGAAATAAATGGCGAAGTTAAAAGAATTCATGTATGCGCAAAATGTTTAAGAGATGGAAAAGTTAAAAGAGCATAATATATATATGTTTATTTAAAAGGAAGAATATTTTTTAAGTATTCTTCCTTTTTTATTAAATTTTGAATCAAGAACCATCTTTTTTGAAAATTATTCCTTAATTCCAAATATAAATTTAACAATTCCTCTTAAAGCTTTTGGAACTCTCTTTACTACTATTTGCATAACATCCCCCTCCTTTTAGCAAATAAGCCACATAACTCCAATGCTTGCGATTGCAATCCCTATAATAAATAGCCAACCTTTTAAAGGAAGTAATAATACTAATAATATTCCTAATCCCAACCCTACAAAACAAATTCCTAATAATTTCTTTAACAATCCACACATTATTATTACCTCCAATTTTTATATATTATATTAATAATTCATTTTATTTGTTCCTACTTATGTAAAATCTAATTATTGACTATTTTGTTTAAATATTTTAAAATGTTTCTAAAAGAGGTGTTTTGTATGAATAAAAAAGACGTAGCAACAATTATAGAAATTTTAAATAAAACTTATCCAAATGCAAAATGTAGCTTGAACTTTGATACCCCTTTTCAGCTTGTCGTTGCGGTTTGTTTATCTGCACAATGTACTGATGAAAGAGTAAATAAAACAACTCCTTTATTATTTAAAAGATGTAAAACTATTGAAGATTTTGCAAATATTGATATTAATGAATTAGAAGAACTCATTCATCCTTGTGGCTTTTATAGAAACAAAGCAAAAAACTTAAAATTATGTGCTAAACAAATTTTAGAAAAATTTAATGGTGAAGTTCCTAAAAATATTGATGATTTGGTTTCATTAGCTGGTGTTGGTAGAAAAAGCGCAAATGTAATCATGTTAGATGCTTTTGGTATTGCTACTCGGTATTGCTGTTGACACACATGTAAAAAGAATTTCAAACTTGATTGGTTTATCAAATAAAAAAGATCCCCAAAAAATAGAACAAGATTTATTAAATTTAATCCCAAACAAATACTTAAAAGATGCTAATCACGTTTTAGTATTTCATGGAAGAAATACTTGTATTGCAAGGCATCCAAAATGTGAAAATTGTACAATTAAAAATTATTGTAATTATTATAAAAAAGTATAATTATCATCTTTTTTATAATAATAATATAGAGGTGATTTTTTGACAAATATAAATTGTATTTCTGATTGTATTTATCAAAAAGATGGTAAATGTTCTTATTATAAAATAGAATCTTCAAGTTTTTCTTGTCTTACAGATTGTATTTATTTTGTGAAAAAAAGATAGAAACTCATTTATTTCTATCTTTTTTTTATTTAAAAAATACTAAATTTTATTGACAAAAAATACATAAAGATATATATTTTTTATATATATTTTTTTAGGAGGTATACATATGTTAAAAAACAAATCAAAAATAATTGCATTACTTCTTACAATTATTTTTATTTTATCTGCAACAATTTCATTCGCTGATGATGAAACAACTGCAGATAGTACATTAGAAGAAGTTCAAAATTCTACTACTGGAACTCAAATGGTTGACGATGAATTTGATGGAGAAGAAAATCAAACAGGTAAAACACCTTCTTTAGATTTTAAAAAGAGTGATGTTTACTTAGCTGATAAGGATGTAAAAATTGATTATATTGTTGATGGAAATATTTTTGTAGTTGCAGAAAATGTTACTATTTCATCACAAATAGGTGGAGATGCATTTATTTGTGCCAAAAATATAACAATAGAAAAAGAAGGTTATGTTTTTAGTAACTTATTTGCAGTTGGTGAAAGTATAACTGTTGACGGTGTTATATATGATGGTTATTTAGCTGCAAATAATATAAATATTTCAGGATATGTTTATAGAGATTTAAAAGCTACAAGTAATAACTTAAATATTTATGGTGTTGTAGGTAGAAACGTTTATGCTTCTACTGGAACAATAAATTTTGAAAATAGCGACAAAAGTAATGATGAACACGTTACAGGAAAAGTAACTGGAGATTTAAATTACACTTCTAGTAATGAAGGCAATTTCCCTCAAGGAAGTGTTGGCGGTAACGTAAATTTTGTTAAACAAGTTACAAATAATTCAAAAACAATTTCTGTAACAGATTATATTGTTGATGCTATAACAGCTATTGTTACAACAGCTATTATTTGGTTATTATGTTTATGGATTGCACCAAAAATATTAACAAATACAGAAAACATATTATCAAAAAAATTATTACCAGCTTTAGGTTTCGGATTTTTAGGATTAGCTATATTACCTATAGTTTCTATATTATTACTATGTTTAGGTGTGACATCTATTATTGGAATTATATTATTATTACTATATTTTGCACTACTTTTAGCAAGTTCATCAGTATTCTTAATTGCTATGAATAGCGCTTTATGTAAAAAAATCAATGTTACAAAAAAATTACCAGCTTTTGGTATTCTTGCCGGATTATCTTTAGGATTATGGATTATCAAATTAATTCCTGTAGTTGGTGGATTAATCTCATTTGTAGCAATTACAATTGGATTAGGTGTTATAATAACAAATATAGTACCACATAAAAAATAATGTTTTGAGGTGTTTTGAGGGACAGGTTCAAAAAGCAGTGTTTTGAGGGACAGGTCTAAAAAGCATACAATTCGTAATAAAAAAGAGATTTGAATACAAATTCAAATCTCTTTATATTTTTTCAAAAAGGACCGTCCCTCTTGAAAAACTCTTGAAAAACTCTTGAAAATTTATTTTACGCTTTTAATTCATTTATAATTGAACTATAATCATTAGCTTTTAGTATTGCAGTCCCCGCAACTAATATATTAGCTCCCGCTTTTTTTATTTCTTCTACTGTCCTTAAATTTATTCCTCCGTCAGCTTCAATATCTATGTCAATTTCATTTTCAGTAATATATTGTTTTATTTTAATTATTTTATCAATCATATCATGTAATAGTGTTTGCCCACCTTTTCCTGGCTCTACTGTCATAATCAAACACATATGGATATATGGCAAAAATTCATATATTTCTTCTATTGAAGTATTTGGTTTTATTGCTAAACCAACTCTGCAATTATTTTGTTTTATATAATTAATACAATCCATTACATCTTCTTTATTTTTTAAAGCCTCATAATGAAATGTAATAATATTAGGCTCTGTACTTAAAAAATCATTTATTGCTTGTTTTACATCTTTTACCATTAAATGAATATCTAGTGGTAAATTTGAAATTCTTTTTATATAAGAACTATATTCAAACATTTTATTATATGTATCTTTTTCAACAAATTTCCCGTCCATTACATCTATATGGAAATAATCTGTCTTTGCTTTTTCTAGTCCTAAAAATATTTCAGTTTCTTTGCCTTGCTCGGCTGATAATATTGAAGTTGATATTTCTACCATTTTCTGTTTTCTCCTATCTTTAATTCATTATATATTTTACAAAATCTTTCATACCTGTTTACATCAATTTTTCCTTCTTCTATTGCCTTTTTTATTCCACAATTTTCTTCTTTTATATGAGTACATCCTACAAACTCGCAATTTTTCATTACATCTGTAAATTCTTTGAAATATTTATCTAAATTATTGCTATTTATTTCGGATATATCAAAAGTTGAAAATCCAGGTGTATCTGCTATGTATGTATTATCATCTATTTCATATAGTTTTATTGATGTTGTAGTATTTTTACCTTTTTTATTTTTATTACTAATTTCTCCTTCTTGTGTAATTTCTTTATTGAAAATAGCATTTATTAATGTAGATTTTCCTACACCAGAATTTCCTGAAAATGCATTTATATTATTTTTTAATACTTTTCTTAATTTCTCTATTCCTTTTTTATTTTTTGCTTCTGTTTCAAAAACTTGATATCCTATCTTTGTATAAATCTTTTCTATCTCTTTAAAAACATTTTTTTCATCTAAGTCGATTTTGTTTAGTATTATAACAGGTTTTATTCCTAAAAATTCGGCAAAGGCTAATTGCTTGTCTAATAGCAACAAATCTGGTTTTGGATTTTTACTAGATATAACACATAATATTTGAGTTATATTAGCAAGTTTAGGCCTTTTTATATATGTTTTTCTATTTATTACTTTTTCAATTACTGCTTTTTTATTTTCATTGTCAATTACTGTTATTTCTACATTATCTCCAACAACCGGTTGTATTTCAGTGTTTTTTAACTTTCCCCTTGGAGTTGTTTTATATAAAATATTTCCTACTTGTACCTTATATAAATTTGATATATTTTCTATTATTAGACCTTGCATTTTTCCTCCAATTTATTTTACATTTTCTTATTTTCAATTATGAGGAACGAATAAAATTTAATCGTTCCTCATAATAACCTTTCTATTTTATTTATTCAGCTGTATATGTTGTCATACTACTATAATTGATTTGCCCTTGATCTTTTAATACATCATCTACATATACTTTTATTTGATTTGTTCCTGTTCCTTTTGTTATTGCTGAAATATCAGTTTTATCAGCATTTACTTTTTGCGAATATATTATGTCTCCTCCTACATCAATTTTAACATGAACATCTTTTACTTTTTTCTCTGTTTTAACAGTTCCTGTAGGATTTACTTGTGTACTTTGTGTTGTTGTAACAGTTTCATATATATCATTTTTTAATAAAGATTTTACATTTACAATAATCTTAACTTCTTTCATTTCAGCAATTTGATTAACTGTTATTGTAATTTCAGAATCTGCATCTACTTTCTTTCCAGCATCTATGCTTTGCTTAATTACAGCTCCATTTTCTTTAGAATTATCTTCACCTGTAATTACTGTAACTTTAAATCCTAATCCTTCTAATTCTTTTTTTGCATCTTCTTCTTTCTTTCCGATAACACTTGTAACAGTTGCTTGTTTTGCTCCTTTACTAACATGAATTTTTAAAGTATCTCCTGCATAAACTTCTGTATTTGCATCTGTTTCTTGGCTTATTACAACTCCTGCTTCTATTTTTTTATTTTCTTCTTCTTCAACTTCTGCTTTTAGTTTAGCTTGTTCTATTGCTTTTAATGCTTCGTCTTCTTTTAATCCAGCAACTTTTGGAACTATTGCTTTTTCTTTTCCTTTACTTACTTTTACTTTTACAGTAGTTCCTTCTTTTACTTTATTATAAATTTCTCTATAAACTGGGTCTTGGCTTATTACATATCCTGCTTCTACATCTTTATTATATTCTTCTTCATATTCAAAAACTAATTTGGCATTTTCTACTTTTTCTTTTGCTTGTTCTTTTAAAAGTCCTACAACTTTAGGAATCTCTACTTCTTTTGGTTTAGTTGCACTCAATATTCCTAATGTTGCTCCTAAACTAATTCCAAATAGTAAAACAAGAGTAATAATTGCTGTTATAATTTTATGATTTTTAATAAAATCTTTAAATTTATTTTCTTTTTTACCTTTTTTATCATCCTTTAACTTTTCTGTATTTATTCTTTGAGTTGCAGCTACTGGATTGTATTCTAATTCTTCAACAAAATCACCTGATGGATTTTTTAATGCTGCTTTTAAATCCACTAACATTTCTGTGCTTGTTTGATACCTAAGTGTTGCATCCTTTTTTAATGCTTTTAATATAATTTTATTGATTGCTGTTGGTAAATTTTGATTTAATTTTATTGGTTCTTCTGGTTCTTCTTGCATATGTTTTAATGCTATTGATACAGGTGTATCTGCATCAAATGGAACTTTACCTGTTACCATTTCATACATTACAACACCTAATGAATATATATCTGATTTTGCATCTGTATATCCACCTCTTGCATGTTCTGGTGAGAAATAATGTACTGATCCTATTGTTGTTCCAAATGCTGTTATTGTTGAATTTGATACAGCTTTTGCTATTCCAAAATCTGTAACTTTTGCTATTCCATCTTCTGTAATTATAATATTGTGAGGTTTTATGTCTCTGTGTATTATATTATTTCTATGTGCCATTTCTAATGCAGATGCAATTTGTATTGCAATATTTACAGACCATTTCCAAGGTAGTGGTCCCTGTTCTTCAACTATTATTTCTTTTAATGTTTTTCCTTGTATTAATTCCATTACTATATAATATAGATTTCCTTCCACTCCAACATCGTATATAGACACAATATTTGGATGTGTTAATCTTGCTGCTGATTGTGCTTCAGCTTCAAATCTTCTAATAAATTCTTGGTCTGTTGTATATTCATCTCTTAAAATTTTTACAGCAACATATCTTTTTAAAATTTTGTCCATTGCTTTATATACTGTTGCCATTCCACCATTTCCAATTTTTTCTAACATTTCATATCTATTGCCAAGCATTTTACCCTCTAAATTCATATTTAATCTCTCCTTAAATATCGATTATACGTTTACCGCCTATATATTTTTTATTACAACAACTGTTATATTGTCATATCCTCCCTTTTTATTTGCTTCTTCTACTAATTTTTTTGGAGAATACTCTAATGTTTCTTTTGATATATTAAACATTGTTTCTGTATCAACTAAATTTGTTAAACCATCAGTACACATTATAATAATATCATCTTTTAAAAAGCCTTTAACCATTACGTCAGGTTCCATAAAAGCATTACACCCAAGAGCTTTCATAAGCATATTTTTTCTTGGATGATGCTCTGCTTCTTCTTCTGTTATAGTTCCATCTTTAACTAACTTTTGCACGTAACTATGATCTTGCGTAAGTTTTCTAATAAATTCTTTCCTTATTCTATATATTCTACTATCTCCTATATGACCAATATAAGCCTTATTATTATATATTAAACAAATATCTAAAGTAGTACCCATTCCTTCAAGTTCTGAATTTTCTTTTGACTTTTCATATACAATCATATTTGCATATTCCATGCTACTTGCTATTAATTGAATTATACTATCTTTATCTTTTTCTGTTTTTTCAAAATTATTCTCTATATAATTTTTAGCTTTCTCAACAGCTAGCCTACTTGCAACTTCTCCTCCATTACAGCCTCCCATACCATCTGCTACTATAAATAATTGTATTGCATCTAGTGGTTTTGATATATAAAAGGAATCTTGATTCATTTCTCTTATTTTTCCAATGTCAGATTTTGCATATGCCTGTATCATTTTTTCACCTCTTATTTAACCTTATTTTTTTCGTTCATAATAATCCTGTTTATGTTATATCATAACTTTAACTTTTTTGCAATATAAAGAATTAAATTTAAAAACATTTAATATATCTCTTTTTAATTGACTTATTTCTATATAGATTATATAATATCAAAAAAAATTGGGAGATTAATTATGACTACAAATTATTTAGAAAAATTAGAATATTTTAAAATTTTAGAAATATTATCAAATTATTGTAATACCTATATTGGAAAAGAAAAAGCTTTATCTTTATTGCCTTCTTCAGATAAAAATATTGTTCAAAATTTATTAAATGAAACTGAAGAAGCTGTAAATTTAGTATATAGAAATTCTACTCCTTCTATTCCTGAAATAAATAATATAGATGATTACTTAATAACTCTTAATTCTTATGGTTCGCTATCTGCTAAAGCTTTATTAAATTTAGCTAATATTTTTAAAATTTCAGAAAATTTAAAAAAATATTTTTATAAAGATTATATAGATGAAACAGAATATCAAATATTGAGTACCTATTTTTCTAACTTATATTCAAATTCATCAATAACAAAAAAAATATTTGATTCTATTATAGATGAAAATACAATTTCTGATAATGCTTCAAATAATTTAAACAAAATTAGAAAAGATGAAAAAAAGATTGAACAAGATATAAAAAATAAATTAACCTCAATTCTTCATTCTTCTTCTTATTCCAAATATATACAAGAAAATATTTTTACGATTAGAAATGATAGATTTGTTATTCCAGTAAAAGAAGAATATCGAGGAAATATTAAAGGATTTATACATGATATGTCTAGCACTGGTTCAACTGTATTTATAGAACCTATTTCAATTTTTGAACTAAATAATAAATTAAATAATTTAAAAATAGAAGAAAATATAGAAATCGACAAAATTTTACAAGATTTATCAAAACTCTTCTATCCTTTTGTAGATACTTTAAAATTAGATTTAGAAACAATCGGTCAACTTGACTTTATTTTTGCAAAAGCAAAATATTCGAAAATTTTAAAAGCAACTACACCTTTTATTAGCGACCAAAAACAGTTTAATTTTGTAAATGCAAAACATCCTTTATTAAATCAAGATACAGCTGTTCCTATATCAGTTTCGCTTGGAAAGGATTTTTCTTGTTTATTAATTACTGGACCTAATACTGGTGGAAAAACTGTAACTTTAAAAACTATTGGCCTTTTAACTTGTATGGCTTGTAGTGGTTTAAATATTCCTGTAGATAATAATTCTAGTATTTTTGTTTTTGACAAAATTTTTGCTGATATTGGAGATGATCAAAGCATTAGTGATTCACTTAGTACATTTTCATCTCACATGTTAAATATTGTGGACATACTAAATACTTCAAATGAAAATTCATTAATTCTAGTTGATGAATTAGGTTCAGGAACAGATCCCTTGGAAGGTGCAAATCTTGCAATAAGCATATTAGAAACTTTTAAAAGAAAAAATTCTTTAGTTGTTGCAACTACTCATTATCAAGAATTAAAAAAATATGCATTAGTAACAGAGGGGTTTGAAAATGCTTCTGTTGAATTCGATTTATCTACTTTATCACCAACTTATCATTTATTACTTGGAATTCCTGGAAAGAGCAATGCATTTGCAATAAGTGAAAAGTTAGGACTAAATAAAGAAATTATAGATAGAGCAAAATCTCTTATCTCTAGTGAAGAAATAAATTTTGAAGAATTATTAAAAAATATTTATGACGATAAATCAAAAATTGAAAAAGAAAAAGTCGAAATTTCAGAAAAATTGGAGAATATTAAAAGTTTAGAAAAAGAACTCGAAAAAGATAATTCTGAATTAAAAATGCAAGAAAAAAATATAATACAAAATGCTAAACGTGAAGCCAGAAATATTTTGTTAGAAGCAAAAGAAGAAGCAAATAGTATCATAAAAGAAATGAATAAACATTCTTCTAATTCTGAGTTAAATAATTTGAGAAATAAAATTAATAAAAAAATAAGTGAAATTTCCATAGAAGATATTAAAATAGAAAATGCTAATACTATTCCAAAAGAAAATATTAAGCCAAATACAACTGTTTTTGTTACTAATCTTAATCAAAATGGTATTGTACTTTCTAATATATCAAAACAAAATGAAGTCCAAGTTCAAATTGGCAGTATAAAAATGAACATTAATATAAAAAATTTAGCTTATCCTAAAGAAGAAACGAAAAAGAAAAATATTTCTACTTTTCCAAATATTTCAAAATCAAAAACAGTTTCTTCAGAATTAAACATTATTGGACTTACAGTTGATGAAGCAATTCCTATTGTTGATAAATTTTTAGATGACTGCTATTTATCAAAACTTGAAACTGTTAGAATTGTTCATGGAAAAGGTACCGGAAAATTAAAAAATGGTGTACACCAATTTTTAAAAACTAATCCTCATGTTAAATCTTATAGAATGGGAACTTATGGAGAAGGCGAAATGGGAGTTACTGTAGTTACTTTAAAATAGTAACTATTAACTCCCATTTTTTATTTATAATTATCTTTATTTAAAGTTGGATAATCAAATGTTTTTCCATTCTCTGTAAATTTGCCACTTGGCATATGATCTTTCATAATCTCGTTTTCACCTAATAAAAAATATTTATATTTTCTCGACCTATCTAAACTTCCTATTCCTACTACAACAGGATCATCCCAAGTAACATCAATTGCATACCATTCTTCATCTATCTTCACATAATTCCATGCATGGCTTTCAGTATTTTCTGATGAATTTTCAGCCTTTCCTATTACTATCGTACAAGGTATATTTAATCCATCCATCAAATATTTGAAACCTTTAGCATAACCTTCACAAACACATTCTTTATTTATTAAAGCG
This sequence comes from Clostridia bacterium, assembly GCA_017404025.1. Taxonomy (GTDB): domain Bacteria; phylum Bacillota; class Clostridia; order TANB77; family CAG-508; genus CAG-269. The sequence goes on along the minus strand of JAFRDD010000147.1, from coordinate 28,633 downwards.
CCATAGATATTATATATATTTTCTTTTGAAACAGAACTATCATACTCAATGGTTTCTACTAAATAGTCATGAACCATTTTTACATTATCATAATCACTTTCTTTTCTATTTGCCATTACCGCTTGTCTTACATTTTCTAATTTTTTTATAGTTTCATTAATTTGCTCTTCAGACTTAAATTCTTTGTTAAAATAATTTTCTTCTACTCCACTATTAATATAAACATTATATTTTATTTTTTTTCCTTTCGTAATTGTTTCTATATTTAAGTACATTTTTTGTGGATTTATATAAAATATATCTGGATTATCATATGTATATGCCTCTATTGCTGATTGATAGTATCTTCCTAGTTCCTCTTGCCCATTTTCTTTTGATAATACATCTGAAAATGTTGTTCCTAATTCTATTTTGTAATTTCCTGTTTTCATATTGTCTTTATTACTCTCAAATGCTTTATATATTGTTTTTGCTTCTTCTTCTAATTGATTAAAAAAATATCTGTCAACTATTATATTTGAATAATCTACTGAACTATATTCATTTTGTTCACCTTCTATCTTACTTAATGTTGTTTGTATGTCTCCTATTAAATCTCCCTCTACTATTTTCTGTCCAAAGTCTAAAATACTATCAGTAATATTAACAGAAATTTCTGTTGAATTATAATAATCATATAATATCAATGCACAAAATCCAATAATAAAAATACAAATGACTAGTATAAAGCTTAATATAAATTTTAATATTTTATTTTTCATAATATTTTTTCTCCTTCGTCTTTTTTAATTATATCATGTAAAAAATATAAAAACTAGTATAATATTATAATTTTTACAAATAATAAACAAAAAGGTGAATTTTATGGATATAAAAACTTTATTTAAAAATATTTTTTATTATACCCCACCAAATGAGTATAATTTTAGCTTACCCTACACTCAAGAAACTTGTATTAATTTCGAACCACAAAAAAATGAATTAGATAAAATAGAAAACATATTTCCTAATATAAATATGAATTTAAATTATATAAAATCAAAATATAATGTATTAATTAATAGTGATATTATTATTAGAGACTTTATTTTAAATGTAAGTGGAAAAAAATATAAAGCATTTTTACTTTATATTGATGGTATGGTAGATTCTGAAATAATGAATGATTTTGTTTTAAAACCATTAATGATGAACAATCAAAATAATTTATTTAACAAAAAACTTATTTATGAATCTACTCGTAACAATGTAAAAATTAGAAAAATCCCAAAAATCAATTTACAAAATATTATAAAAAATTCTCTTATTCCTCAAAATAATTTAAAAGAAGAAAAGAAATTTTCAAAAATTTTTTCTGGAATAAATTCTGGAAACTGTGCGTTATTTGTTGATACATTAGATATTGCATTTGATATAGATTTAAAAGGGTTCAAACAAAGGAATGTTGATACTCCTATAAATGAAGTTGTTATCAAAGGGCCTCATGAAGCTTTTGTAGAAAATATAAGGACAAATACATCTTTAATTCGTAGAATTATAAATAACGAAGACCTAATTATTGAAAACTTGGAAGTAGGAAAAATAACTAAAACCAAATGTGCTGTATGCTATATGCAAAATATAGCTAATCCAGATTTAATTAATGAAGTAAAATATAGAATTAATAATTTGAAAGTTGATAGTCTTTTATCTGCTGGAGAATTAGAACAATTAATTTCAGATTCTAATATTCTTGGAATTCCTGAAATTATTTCTACAGAAAGACCAGATAAAGTTACAAAATATATTTTAGCTGGACGTGTTGCAGTTATTGTAAATGGAACTCCGTATGGAATTATTGTACCAGTAACTACTATAGATTTTTTAACATCTTCTGAAGATACTAATTTGCGAGTAAATTTCGGGAATTTTTTAAGAATTTTAAGAGTATTGTCTGCATTTATTACATTATTATTACCTGGCTTATATATTGCAATTACAAGTTATCATCAAGAAATTCTTCCAACAGGACTACTTTTTTCTATTTTATCTGCAAGAGAAAATGTTCCATTTCCAATTATCTTTGAATTACTTTTAATGGAGTTCTCTTTTGAACTTGTTAGAGAAGCTGGTTTAAGAGTACCTTCTCCAATTGGTCCTACAATACGGAATTGTTGGAGCGTTAATTTTAGGGCAATCTGCAGTTTCTGCAAATATAGTAAGTCCTATATTAATTATTGTTGTTGCAATTACAGGTATAGCATCTTTTGCCATTCCAGATTTTTCTTTTGGATTTCACTTAAGATATTTTAGATTTATATTTATTTTACTTGGATTTATGTGTGGCTTTTTAGGCATTGCACTTGGTTTATTTGTTTACATTTCTGTATTTTGTAGTTTAAAATCTTTTGGTGTAAATTTTATAAGCCCTTATTCTTCATCTGAAAAATCAAACAGAAATAATTACTTTTTACCTCCTATTTGGAAAAGAGAATACCGTGCACCTTATGCTTCTCCAATAAAATCTAAACAACAAGAAAATATTTCTATGAAATGGAGATTTTAATACAGTATTATAAAGAAAGGAAAATCTTATGGGTTATTCAAAACTAAATACAATCGAAGCCATAATGGCTATATTTACAATTATTGTAGCTCACACCATTCTATCTTTACAAAGAAATATATTAGCACTAACAAAATCTGCAACTATTATAAACTTAATTTACGTTAGTTTAATAGCTATATTAATTGCCTATTTTATTTTTAAACTATTAACTAAATTTCCTGGTTTAGATCTAATAGACATTTCAGAGTTTTTAGGTGGCAAATTATTAAAAAATATTATTGGCTTTATTTTTATAAGTTTTTTTACAATTACTTGCAGCTTACTACTTAGAAGTTTTTGTGAGAGCTTAAAAGTTATTTATTTTCCATTAACAGATGTTACTTATATTATTCTAATTTTTTTGGTTGCCCTTGCTCTTTCAAATAGATTAAACTTTACAGCACCTTTTAAAGCAAATACACTTATTATGCCAATTGTTTTTGTAAGTATCATATTTCTTATGATATCAAATATTAATAATTTTACTCCAGAAAGAATTTTTCCTATATTTGGAGATGGAATAAAGCAAACCTTTGGTATTGGTATAGTAAACCTATATTCTTTTAGTGGTATTGTTTATCTATACTTTCTTCCCCCATTACTAAAAGAACCTAAAGATTTTAAAAAAATTTCCTTAATTTCTATTAGTATTTGTGCCATATATCTAACTCTTTGTGTTGCAATTTTGCTATTTATGTTTTCATTTTTAATAAATACAAATGAAATTTTACCTTTATATAATGCCACTCGCTATATAAGCTTTGGTAATTTTTTTCAAAGATTAGAATCTATATTCTTATTGCTTTGGATATTAGCTTTTGCAGGGTATTTGAGCATTATTGTTAGAACAAACAGCCTTATCTTAAAAAAGCTTCTTAATATAGAAAACCCCGAATTATTAAACGACATTTTTCGGAATTCTAATATTAGCAATAGCTTTACTGCCTAAAAATAGTGCTATTTCACAATCCTATGAAAAAAATATTTTTCCTTATTTAGTTTTAGTAATAGTTTTTGGTCTTGGAATTTGTATTTTATTACTTGCTTTCTTAAAACAGAAATTTAAAACCAATAATCAGAAAGGAGCTATTGTACATGGCTAAAATTTTGCGTACTTTTCCAATTTTTATTATAATTGTTCTATTTATTATTGCATTTTCAAGCTCTTATGCTTCTTTAAATATGGATAATTTAGCTTATACATTGGCTATTGGAATTGATACATCTAACCAAAATAAATTAGAAGTAACTTTTCAATTTTCTACACTTTCGTCATCATCTGAATCTGGAACCAGTGGAAAAAGTGAACCTATATTAAACTCCGTCCATGCCTCTTCTTTAAATAACGCTATAAATTTAATGAATAATTATATGGGAAAAAAAATAAATCTATCACATTGTAAAGTTATTGTTTTCTCTGAAAATATCGCAAAACAAGGCATTTCAAATGAAATATATACTTTAAGCAATAACCCACAATTAAGACCTTCTGCAAACATATTAATTAGTAAATGTACTGCACGATATTATTTAGAACAAACTAAACCAGAACTTGAAAATTCAATGGCAAGTTATTATGAAATCTTAACTAATTCCAGTGAATATACTGGTTTTATTCCTAATTCAACTATTGGAACCTTCTTTTATTCTATGCTTTGTAAAGATTGTGAGGCATATGCAATTTTAGGAAATGTTAATGATAGTCATACAGAAAATAATAATGTTATAAATTCTCAAAAAGATTATTTAATGAATATTTCAGAATCTTCAATTTCTGGGAAAAATAGTGCCGAATGTATTGGAATTGCTGTTTTTAAAGACGATAAAATAGTTGGAGAATTAAATGCTTTAGAATCCATTTGTTTTTTAGCAATAGATGATAGTATTGACCGTTTTCTTATATCCGTTCCAGATCCAAATAACAACCAAAATTACTTAGACATCTATTTAGGAACTTATGGTATGCCAAAAATTAAAGTTGATACTTCAACTAATTCTCCATATATAAAAATCGAAATGGACTTAATTGGAAGAATTTATTCAATGTCTGAAAATTCTGATTATTTAAATTCAGAAACAATGGATGAAATTTCTAGGAGTTGCAATAGTTACCTAGAATCTTCTTTTTCAAATTATTTATATAAAACTTCTAAGGAATTTCATTCTGATATAAATGGATTTGGTAAAAAGGCATTATCAAATTTTAAAAACACTAAAGATGTTGATGATTATAATTGGCTTAAAAATTACCAAAATGCTTTTTTCGATGTAAAAATAAATACTTCGATTAAGTCTGGTATGCTTATTACAGAAACTTAAAAATTAAGGAGGTAGTTCTTTGATTAACTTTGTCTCAGATATTATTTTTCTTTTAGTAACTTCTTTTATATGCTTAAAAGCTATTGGATATGGAATATATGAAATAAAAGAAAAAAGCAATAAATTTGGGGGTACATTTATTGCTTTATTTTCTTTATTTTCTACTATATTTGCAAATATTATGATAAAACTATACTAAAGTCAACTTGCGCTAATGCTTTACTTGCAGCAATAACTTTTACTTTTACTTTTTTACCAATGTGATAAACAATGTTTGTTTTTTCACCTATTAATTGTTTTTTCTCATCATTATATATAAAATATTCATTTCCCATATCTTCAAATCTAACTAATCCCTCAACTGTATTTTCTAATTGAACAAACATTCCAAAAGATGTAATTGAAGAAACAATTGCATCATATTCTTCTCCTATTTTATCTTGCATAAATTCTGCTTTTTTAATTTTTTCGCTTTCTCTTTCTACTTTTGTAGCTACTGTTTCTCTTTCTGAAGCTTTAGCAGCTCTACTTTCAGCTTCTTCCATGTATTTGCTTAAAAATTTTTCTGGTACATCATAATTCTCTTTTAAATATTCAGATATAATTCTATGAATAAATAAATCTGGATATCTCCTTATTGGTGATGTAAAATGACAATAATATCTACTTGCTATTCCAAAATGTCCCTTATTTATACTTTCATATCTTGCAACTTTCAAGCAATGCAAAATCATATTAGAAACTACCATTTGTTCTTCTGTACCCTTCACCTTTTCTAATATTTTTGCAAATTCTTTTGAATATATTTTATCATCTTGTGAAATTTTTATTTTTAATCCAAAATTTGAGAGTGCAATATTTAATTCTTTTACTTTATCTATATCTGGTTCTTCATGCACCCTATACATAAATGGAGCTTGCAACCAATAAAACTTCTCTGCAATTGTTTCATTTGCAGTTAGCATAAAATGTTCTATTATTTCATGTGCAAAAGATGTTTTTCTTTTGCCTATTTCTATTGGTTTTCCATCAGAATCTAACTTAATTTCACTTTCAGCAATATCTAAATTTAAATAACCTTGTTCTAGTCTTCTTATTTTTAATATACCTGCAAGTTCTTCCATTAATTTAAAATCTTCTATATATTTTTCATATTTTTTTACTACTTTTTCATCTGCATTATCAATTATCTTTTGAACATCATCATATGTCATTCTTTCTTTTACATTTATAATTGATTTATATATACTACTTGAAACTACTTTTCCTTTTTCGTTTATTTCCATAGAGCAAGAAATCGCAAATCTATCTTCTCCTGCATTTAAACTACATATACCATTAGACAATTCTTGTGGAAGCATTGGTATAACTTGTCCTAACATATATATACTTGTTCCTCTAATTAATGCTTCTTGGTCTAATAAACTGCCTTCTTTAACGTAGAAACTTACATCTGCAATATGAACATCTAATTTAAAATTTCCATTTTCCAATCTACTTACTTTTACTGCATCATCTAAATCTTTTGCATCTGCTCCATCTATTGTAAAAATATTTTCATTTCTTAAATCTACTCTATTAGGAATATCTTTTTTATCTACTTTATTTCCACATTGTACAGCCTCATTCAAAACAGGTATTGGAAACATACTAGGCAATTTATATCTTTTTATCAATGAAATCATATCAACCCATGATTCATCTGCATTTCCTATTACTTCTATTATTTTCCCTTCTGCATTTTTTCCCTTTTTTGGATATTCTATAATTTCTACAACTACTTTATAATTATTTCTTGCATTTTTCCAATTTTTTTTAGGTATATAAATATCTGTTTCAAAACTCTTATTATCTGGTACTACAAATCCAAAATTTCTACTTTTTTGAAATATCCCTACTACAGTTTCTTTTTCTTTTTTTATATGCTTATTTCTCATTTTTTCTTTTCAACTCCTTCTTTAGTCATAATTTTTCATCATTTTTCATCAGGGACGGTCCTTTTTGAAAATTTTCATCAGGGACGGTCCTTTTTGAAAAAGATTTAAAATAAAAGAACGATTTTGATTTTAAAACCGTTCTTTATTTTTTACTATGCCATATATAATATTCCTAAACCTATTGTTAGTATTACAAACACAATTGATAAAATAATTGTCCATCTTTTTTGCTTTCCTTCTTTAGTTCTGCCTTTATTTTTCTCTAAGAAATTACTTGTTGATGAACCAGTTATTGTTGAAGATAAACCTGCATCTTCTTTTGTTTGTATTAATGCTAATATTATAACTGCTAATGCTATTATAAAATATACTACTGTTAATATTATTCTTGCTATTTCCATTTATGATTCCTCCCTACGGTTTTCTCTTTTTTACTTGAACATTGTAACATATTTTATTTTAAAATGCAACTGTTCTCATAAAACATATTAATAAAATTATTAATACTTTTATTAATAATCCCTTAATTAAATTATAATTTACATATTTTATGCCTATATAATTAATATTGTCAAATCCTTGTAGTAATTTATCCATTTCATTCTCAGAAATAATTTTTTCCTCATCCATATACTCTTTTGCTAAAAATCTCGCTTTTATCATTGCATCATTTTCTAAATAACTTCTTACCACATAAAAAATTAATCCTAAAATTATATATATACATATAAACATTATTTTATTTGGCAATATGTTAATCATTATACAAAATGAAACTATTAAAAAATATATTATATAAATATTAGAAAAAATGAAATTAAATAATAAAATCCTTCTATCTTGAATAGAATGTAAACATTCATGTGCTATTGTCTGTATTCTTGAATAATTGCCTTTTAAATTTGCAATTACAATTTTATTTGAAATTGCTATATACAAACTTGTTTTTACGTTTTTTTCCTCTTCTATTTTTACAGTTTCGTTTTTTAATTTTTTTAAAATTTTTTTGCAAATTTCTATATTGGAAGGAAATTTTTCTGCTATTAAATCTAATTTTTCGTTAATCGCTAACTTTTTTATTTCCTTTATATTTATCCCAAAAATTATTCTTAAACTTATTATACAAATAATTACAAATATTATTAAAACAACATATTCCATTAAATTTCTCCTTGTCTCAGATTTTTCGACAAATCAAAATTTAACAATCCAACTATTACAAAAACTATTTTATTAAATCTCTAAAACTATCTCCAATAATTTTATTAACATCTGCAATAACTACATTAAACTTCATTTCAGCCTCAAAATACTTTGATGCATCTTGATTCTGAATTAATTCTGTATATAAATTCTGAACATTTTTTATTTTTTCATCATCATTTTTTCCTTGCATTGTCAATAATTGTGCTTCATATCTAGCTTTTTCAAATTCTTCTATTTTATTCTTTAATTCTGCATTTAATCCAATAGTCTGTTTTGCCACTTTAAAATTATTATATTCTTCAGATTCTCTTATTTCTTTAGCTAATCTATTAGCTGTATCATATACTTGCATATTTCCTCCTTATTCGCCTTCAATACTAACATTTGCATTTATTGGACATATATTTACAAATGTATTTCCATCATTAACCTTTATTTCTTTTCCATCTAAATCTTTATAAACTGTTTGCTCACTTCTAGATTCTTTTGTACATTTTATTTTTATAGCTTTTCCATTAGTTATATAATATCCATCAAAAGTTCCAATGTTTTTTAATCCTTGTCTTCCTTTATTTTCAGAATCAGTTAATGTATAATTATCACAAAATTCTATAATAATATTTTTAGTTGTAACAGCTTCTTTTGTATCCCAATCTGTTTGTGCTTTATTTCTTGCAAATCTTTTGTATGTTTTATTCTCTTCATCATAAATATATTTAACTGTTTGCAATTGCGAATGTGGAATTGTAACTGTTAATGCATCTTCTCCATTTTCTAGATTAACTTCATCTGTAGTATAATTTAAAACACTCTTTTTATTTGATGTAGTAGCATATTTTCTTTTCTCTGCCACATCTAATAATGCTTTCGTACTAGTTACTGCATTATGTGGTGAAACTTTGTCTTTAACTCTCCAAAATGTAGCCGAACTTTCGATTAAACCATTAATATTATTTATTTTATATGTTGAAATATCACTTTCAGCTTGTGGACTCCATCCAAAATGTGTATATATTGCATCATTTTCCATTGCATAATCTAAGAAATAATGTCTTGAACTACGTACAGGTCCAATTTTTTCTAAATCTTGCCCTTTAAATACTGCCATTAATCTAGTTTCTCCACCTTCTACAATTATTTCATAAACTATATATGCTTTATTAAGTCCAGCTTGTGGCCATGCATCAGAATGATTATCAATCATTACAGCTATTGGCCTATCATCCCCCTGAAAGATTTGTACCTTTTTTTCTTCTACCACTACATTTAAATTATTATCTTGAACTTCCGCTTCTTCTACACTTGTTTCTTTAGAAATAAAATTCGGATAGATATAGAAAAAGTATAGAAGTGCTGATATTGCAGCAACAAGCAAAATAATAATACTTATAATAATTACTTTTTTACTTTTTTTTCCTTCTTTACTATGTTTCATATTTTTCATCCTTTCATTATTTAATCTCTTGTAATATTCAATTTATTTAAAATATTTTCTTCTTTAGGTCTCATAATTAGCTTGTCCTCTGGCTCTATATGGTCATATCCCATTAAATGATAAAACCCATGTACAACCATATAACTTAATTCTCTTTCGAAACTGTGTTCATATTCTTTTGCTTGTTCTTTAACTTTTTCAATAGATATTATAATATCCCCTAAAATATCTTCAACCTCAAAATCTTTTTCTTGTATTTTTTTATCAAGTTCGTCTTTATTAAACATTGGGAAAGATAAAACATCTGTTGCTTTATCAATATTTCTATATTTTCTATTAATCTCTTTAATATTTTCTGGATTTGTTAAAGTAACAGTAACACATAATTTAGAATCTTTTATTTTTTCTTCTTCAAAACATTTTTCTAAAACATTTTTTATTATTGGCTCATATTCTTTTTTTTCTTCTATGTCTTTATATATTATTTCATACATTTACTTTCACCTTATTTTTTGTATACTTTCCTTGTGATTTAAATGAGTTTTGAATCTGCTTCATTGCTCCTAAATCTACTAATTTTCTCTTATAATATTTTATTATTTTGCTATAATCAATTTTTGTATCATGCAATTTTTTCATATCGTCTTTCATAAATAGAATTTCTTTTTGTCTAACATATTCAATAAAGTCTGTTTCTTTTATTTTTTCTATTTCTTTATATTTATTCCAGAATTTTTTATATTTTTCTCTATTTTCATTGTTATCCCAATACACTTTTGTAGATAATAGTTTCACATTATATTCTTCAATTAAATTTATAAGTGTAGAATATGCTCTTTCTCTTTTTGTTGCGATCTTAGTGTCTTGAACTAAAGTTCTTGCATCTTTTAATAATTTTTCATAACATTGTTCTGCGACAACTAATGGTAAACTATGTGTAAATAATTTTCTACTAATTCCAATCAAAACCATATTTTTTTCAATATTATCTTTTACGTCTAATTTTCCCACAGTATATTCTTCAAACTTTTTTAAATCTGGCATAACATCTTCATACTGCTCATTTTCATTATTTTTTATTTTTAATGAAAAAATATTTTGTATATAATCTTCTAGTGTATAAAAAATTTTTGTATATACCCATTCTTTAGATGAGTCATATATATTCGTTAAATCAGCTAATTTTATAGAATAATTTTTTAATATTCCTTTATATAGTGATTCCATTTTTGTAATATAAAATTCATTGTATTTTTGTATTATTTTTTCTTTTCCAGAACTTAAAATTCCTTGATAATCTAATTCTAATAAATACTTTTGTTTTCTATATTTATATTCTACATATTCATTTTCTTTTAAACTAGTTACTTCATAATATTTAGATAATGCATTTTTCTCCATTTCTGAAGCAGTCCCATTTTTAACTTTTTTATAAATAGAATCCATAATATATTTGTCAATTGCTTCCAAATAATTTGTATATGACTGTTCAAATCTTTCTTCAAATTCTTTTTCATTTGTTTTATAATATTCGTAAGATTTTAACATATTATTTCTTTTGATAGTTATAAACATTCCATTAAGACTTATTTTTGTTGGTATCAAAATCTTTGTTAATGTATTAGTTATTTTATTAAAAAACGTCGTATTAGCTCCTGTAATCTTTAAACTTTTTTCTTGCATAGTACATCTCTCCTTTAAAAAACTATTTTTTCCTTTGTCCCTATGTTTTCAAGTACCTCATATGTGACATAAATTTCTATTTGATTATCTTTTTCATACAAATTAATATTTTTATTTAGAATATTTTCTTTGATTTCTATTTCATTTTCTAACTCTTCTTCCAATTCTTTTATAACTAATTTTTTAGCTTCTTCCTGCGTATATGTTTTTTCTGTATAATTTTCTTCTTCATATGTTGTTTTTATAATAGAAATCGGTAAATAAAAGTCAGAAAATATTTTTAATCTTTTTTCTTCGTTTATTGTATCATAAAATTTAAATTTTGAAACCCTTTTTAGCAAATTTATTTCAAAATTATTTATTTTTATTTTATAACTATTTTGAACATTTCCCGTTTTTTCTTTTATCTTTTGATTTAAATTGACTGTTTTGTTTTTTGTATGCCATACTTTAGCTTGTATTTCACCTTTACTATGTACATATCTTATTCCTGTATATTTTCCTTCTATCCATCCTGATATAAGAATAGTTCCTTTATTTACAGTATCCCCCTCTTTTACTTGTGCTGTTCCATCTTGTGCTATTATTTTTGTTATAACCCCAGCTTTATCTGACACAATATTACAGTATTCGTCATCAGAAATTATTTCAGGCTTTTCATCAGCTTTTACTATTTTAACAATCGCATTTGTTCCTTTTAATTCTATCCCCATCCAAGCAATATCATTTCTTTTTAAATTTATTTTATTTATTACATCTTTTATATTTATCTTATATTTTGCAATTCCACTTTTTAATCCAACTTCTTTCAAATCTTGTTCGATTCCTATTAATTCATTATTATTTTCTTCTTTAATTTCTACATTCCATATAAAATTCGAACTTACACCTAATAAGATAATTAATAATATTAGTAAAAATATAAAAAATTTTCTTTTCCTATATTTATTAATTATAAACGGAATTCCTTTTTTCTTTATAATTGATATTTTACACTTAGTTTTCTTTGCAATCTTTATTATTTTTTTAAAATCTTTAATTCCTACATTTAAATATAAATTTACATCTTTATCTCTTTTTAAATTCCAAATTATTATTTTGTTATTAGTACATATATTTACAAATCTTTCTATATAATATCCTTCAACAATTACTCTTACATATCCAATTATATAACTTAACATTATTTTGAATAGCATATTATTCTCCTTTAATCTATTGTTCTTTCCAAATTTATTCCTTCTATTTTACCAGTAATTTTTATATCATCATTTGTCATTGTTTCTAAATTTAAATTATATCCATTTATATTTATAATTCCTATATATGTGCTTATTTTTACTATAAATTCTTCATATTCCAATATTCCTTTATAATTTTCTATTAATACTTCTTCAAAACTATTAATTACTACTCTGGGTCCATTCGAATATACTTCTTGTGGTAATTCTAATAATCTTTCAATTTTTTTTGAAGTTTTATTTATTTCTTTTCTCATTGTAATCTCCTTTACATATTTTTTATTTTTCAAATTGTTCTAAACTTTTAAATTCATAATTTTGATTTTTAATGTATTTTATTGTCGAATCTAGTATATTGGTGTTTGTTTTTGAATTTCCATGTAATAAAATAATTTCCCCATTATGAAGATTATTAATAATCATTTCTTTCGCTTTTTCTTCATTTAGCTGATTATTTTCATCCCAATCACAATAAGCAAATGACCACATTACTGTTTTGTATCCTAGTGAATTTGATATATACAATGTCCTTTCACTAAACTCTCCCTTAGGTGGTCTTATATATTTCATTTCATAATCAAATTTTTCATATATTTCTTTGTGCAAATTCATAATTTCGCTTTTTACTTTTTCATCACTTAAAGTTGGCAGGCTTTTATGATTAACAGTATGGTTGCCTACAATGTGGCCCTCATCTAGCATTCTTTTTACCAATTCTGGTTCTGTATTTAAATAGTGTGAAGTTATAAAAAAAGTAGCTGTAACATTATTTTTCTTTAATATATCTAAAATTTGTGCTGTATATCCTGCCTCATATCCTTCATCAAAAGTTAAATATATGTATGCTTTTTCTTTATTTCCTAAGCATATTCCGTTATTCTTTTCTAAAATTTCTTTATTTTTATTTCCAACGTCAGGTTGATTGTGATTTTCTTCTCTTTTTATCCCCCAACCGATTAATTTATTACTTAATATATTTCCAGCTGTTTCAAATGTTTTACTTGAGTTTGAGCAAGTTATACTTATCACTAATAATAAAATTATAAAGCTTCCCGTTACTGTTTTTTTATTAAAAAATTTTTCCATTATAAATTCCTCCATAAAATTATTAATTTAATTCTATGAATAGAATCAAAAATTATTACTTTGTATATTTAATTTCCATTATTTGGAACATTTTATTCTATTCATTTTTATTTGTAATACTAAAAGTGTTACCGTTTCCTATTTTTGTAATTTTTTCTTGACAACAAAAGAAAAATAGATTATATTGATATAGTTGCTGGAAAAATAAGGTAATTTTTATTATTTTGTCGAACCTTGTTTTTTATATCTAGCTTAATAACTTAAATTTAGGAGGAAAATTGTATGATAAATTTTGTTATATGTGATGATAATGTAAATATTTTGGATAAATTATCAAAAACTCTAGAAAATATATTTGCCATAAACGGATTTGACGCTGAAGTAGCACTAACAACTAATAATACAGATAAATTACTAAATTTTGTTGAATCAACAAAAACTGATGTTTTAATTCTAGATATTAATTTAAAATCAAACAAATCTGGATTAGAAATAGCTCAAATTGTTAGAGAAAAAAACAAAGATATATACATAATATTTACTACTGCTCATTTAGAATATGCAATGGTTGCTTATAAAGTAAAAACTTTTGATTATATAGCAAAGCCAATAACTTATGATAGATTAGAAGATACTATCAAAAGATTATTTGATGACATTAATGGTCTACCTAAAAAATACATAAAAATTGATAGTAAAAATACTCTTGTTGATGCATCTGAAATTCTTTATATAAAAAGAGATGGAATGAAAATTGTATTTAAAACTGAAACTCAAGATTATTATACTTATAGTTCTTTTAATAAAATTCAATTTAATTTACCTAATAATTTTGTAAGATGTCACAAGTCTTATATAGCAAATATCAATAAAATCAAAGATGTAGAGCCCGTTACAAATACTGTTACTTTCAATGATGGCAATTATTGTGAAATTGGTCCTAAATATAAAAAAAGTTTAATGGAGGTTTTGAATGTTTATGGAATTTCTTAATAATTTATGGATTGCTTTTTCGACACCAAATGAGGTGTTAATTAATATTATACTTTTCTTTGCTGGATTTGTTGAAAATTTTTTGTTGATGGAATTTTTCCTAACTGTTACTAATAGTAGTTCTAGTAAATTGAGGAAGGTTATTTATGTTTTTATAAATACTCTTTTCTTTACTTTTAGTAGATATTGTATACCTAATCCTTATAATGTATTTATTAATTATATTTTTCTATTTATACTTGCAAAATTTATATTCAAATCAAATATTACAAAAACCATTATAGGTATTATTTGTGGATATATCATTTTCGGCTTAATTGGTGTGTTAGTCTTTGGTCCTTTTTTGAAAATATTACATATTAATTTTCAACTAACTGAAACCATTCCAATATATAGATTATTATATTTAACAATTTTATATATTATTAATCTGTTAATTTTATTTATTTTGAAAAAGCGAAACCTATATATTAATATATTAGAAAATCTAGATAAAAAAAGCAAAATTATTATTATCTTCAACTTTATTGCTGCGATTTCTGTTTTATGTATACAGATTTTAGTAGTTTTTTATTATATTGATAATTTACCACCTGCTTTTGGTTTGTTGCTTTTCATTTCATTATTAGCATATTTTATAATTAGTAATTTTACTTTATTAAAATCAAATCAATTATTTACAACTACTCAAGCATTACATAGTGCAGAAGAATATAATAAAACTTTACAAATAATACATGATAGTGTTAGAGGATTTAAACATGATTTTGATAATATAGTTATGACAATTGGTGGCTATATACATACAAATGATATAGAAGGACTAAAAGCATATTATTCAAACTTACAAGAAGATTGCCAAGTGTCTAATAATTTATATATGCTAAATCCTACTATAGTAAATGACCCTGGTATTTATAATTTATTAACAAATAAATACTATAAAGCTGAAGATAAAAATGTAAAAATCAACTTTTCATTTTTACTAGATTTTACAAAATTAAACATGAATATTTATGAATTTACAAGAATTTTAGGTATACTTATTGATAATGCAATTGAAGCATCTACCGAATGTGATGAAAAAATTGTTAATATTTCTTTTAGATATGAAGAAAAAAATAATAGACAAATAGTTTTAATTGAAAATACTTATAATGATATTGGTATAGATATGGAAAAATTATTTGATAAAGGCGTTTCAGGCAAAGAAAATCATTCAGGTATTGGATTATGGGAAGTAAGAAAAATCATTAAAAAACATAAAAACTTAAATTTATATACAAATAAAAACAATAAATATTTTATTCAACAATTAGAAATATACAACTAAAAAGAAGATGCAAAATTGCATCTTCTTTTTAGTTGTATAGTAAGTTTGGATTGTTTTTAAGTAAAAATATTGTCGAACTATTTTTACTTATGTGCTTTTCTTTAAGGATTTGTTGCTAAATTAATCTTTTTTTATTAAGCTAGCTGGCATTTTTGGTTGATGTAAAACCCATAATCCTGCACAAGCTGTATTAGTATTTCTAGCATATTTTTCAGCAACTTTTGTTAAAAATTTTAACATATTTAATCCCCCTTCTTTTGTAAAATTTATATAATACAAAAATACAGTGGTTTTATATTTTTGTATTAACCTAATTCATTAGAAGTATTATATACTTCATACCCATATCTATTATTAGTCAATTTATAAGCAACTCTTGTAATAGTTATACTTTGAATAAAATAGCCAAATATAATAATATTCGCAACATAGCTATTAGGTACTAATAACGCTACTATATAAAACACAGTCAAAATGCAAAACGACATTATTTGTTTTTGTTTTCTATCTTTTTTTCTTAAAATAGGAACATTTTCTGTATCAGCAGGTGCATATAATTTTACCATAATCATTCCAAATATCCATGTTAGCGCAATAAGACTATATTTTACAAATTCTTCTATTACAATATATTTTCCTATAAATGCTGTACCACAATAAAAAAGTGTAGTACCAATTATACATCCAATATGGGTTTTTAGATGAAATCCTCCCGAAAAAATTCTGTATGGCATTATAATTAGTATCGACAACAAAGTTTCTTTCAAAATTCCCAAAACACAGGCAACTCCTATTACAATAAATATTTTTGGAAACTCACCTATTAAATTTTGTAATCCATAATTAATTACTTCTGCTCTTTCATCATCAATTTCTGGCATTTCTTTTCTAATTTTTTTGGTTAGAAACATACAGATATTATCTATCATTTTCTCACCTCGCTTGTCTTCAGCTAAAGTGAGTTTAACATTTATTTTACATTTTTCGACTTTTTGTTTATAAACGCATTATTTTAATATAGAAAAAGTATTAATTATAGTTTCATAAAATTTTTTTAATTTTAATACGCAAAAAAATGTCGAACTTTTATAAAAAATTCAACATTTTTTCATTAACTAATTTTGTATTTAAAATCACTTAAAATCTTCTACATCCTTCAATATGCACCATGTACCAACAGATTCTGGAAAATCCGTAAAAGTAGTCTCTTCTTTAGTTATTGGATGATTTATTGTAAGTTCATAAGCCCATAATGCTATTTGTTTTCCTTTTCCCCTTTTACCATATTTTTGATCTCCAAAAATACTATGACCTGCATTTGCTAATTGCACTCTTATTTGGTGATGCCTTCCTGTATGTAAATTAATTTTTACTAAACTCAAATCTTTTTGTTCATTATATGTAATTACTTCGTAATCTAATTTGGCAAACTTAGCATTCTTCTTTTCCTTATTAACTACTTTGCTTATATTGTTTCTTTCATCTTTATATAAATAATCTTCAAGCGTTCCGCTTCTTTTATCAAATTTTCCATCTATAACTGCTAAATATTTCTTTTTAAATATTTTTTCTCTCACCTGTTCACTTAACCTACCCGCAGCCTTTGAAGTTTTAGCAAATACCATAACACCACCTACTGGTCTGTCAAGTCTATGAACTAACCCCAAATACACATTTCCTGGTTTATTATACTTTTCTTTTATATAATCTTTTACAATTGTTAGCATATCTATATCTTCTGTTTTATCTGCTTGTGATGGAATATTAGGCTTTTTCTCTACTACAATAATATGATTATCTTCATATAATATTTTCAAATTTTCCATTATTTCTCCCATCTTCCATAAATTCCACAAGGTAAAACTAGTTTTGAACCTTCCATTGGCAAACCTATTTCACCAGATTCTAATTTTCCTTTAAATTTTTTGCTTACAGTTAAGCTTAAAATATCTTCTAAAACTTTACTTGAAATTCCTGTTGTATATGAATTTATCAAGAAAAATAATGGATTATCAGACAACACTTTAGAACATAATTCTACTAAATCATATATATTTTCTTCAAATTGCCATACTTCCCCTTTTGCACCTCTACCATATGATGGTGGATCCATTATTATTGCATCATATTTATTTTCTCTTCTAATTTCACGATTTACAAATTTTACAACATCATCAACAATGAATCTAACTGGTCTATCTTGTAACCCTGATGATTCTACATTTTCTTTAGCCCATGTTGTCATACCTTTTGAACTATCTACATGGCAAACAGAAGCTCCTGCTGATAAACAAGCAACAGTTGCTCCTCCAGTATAAGCAAATAAATTCAACACTTTTATATCTCTTTTTTCAGATTTAATTTTATTAATCATCCAATCCCAGTTAACAGCTTGTTCAGGAAATAAACCAGTGTGTTTAAATCCCATCGGCTTTATATTGAAAGTTAAGTTCTTATATTTAATTTGCCATCTACTTGGCACTTTTTTATTAAATTCCCATGAACCGCCACCTGTTTTACTTCTGTGGTAAGTTGCATTTATTTCATTCCATTTTTTAGGAAAACTTTTGTCTTTCCATATTATTTGTGGATCTGGTCTTGATAAAATAACCTCTCCCCATTTTTCTAATTTTTGGCCATCAGCCATATCCAATATTTTATATTCTTTCCATTCATTTGCTATATTCATAAACTTATAAGTAGTTAAACTACTATCCTCCTTATATAATATAGCATATATTTTATCACATTTTATTAAATTTTCCAAGGTTTTTGCCAATATAAATAATTTTGATTATAATTTATTCAAAAAAACTTTCAACTCCATATCTACCTTTTATAATATACCCAAAATTAAATATTTTGTAAAATTTCCATAAACTTATAAATCATAACAAAATTCAATATTGAAAAAACAATAAAAGCAGCAATAATCATTGAAATAAATTTATGCCTTTTTATTTTATTAATAATATGGCTTGTCCCTTTAACATAGTATTCTTCATCTTTTAATTTCACATATTCCATACAATATTTCCTCCATTCATATTATATGTATATGCATTATTTATTTTTTTATGAATATTTTTTCAAAAAGGACCGTCCCCGTTGAAAATTTCTTATATTTTTTCAAAAAGGACCGTCCCTGTTGAAAAAATTCCATTATTGCATTTGCTTGTTTTTCATTTATTCCTCTAACTTCCATAAGTTGTTCTTTTGTTGCTTGTTTTATTTTTTCTACGCTTCCAAATTTCTTTAGTAGTGATTGTTTTTTTACTTTTCCAATTCCTTCAATTTCATCTAATTCTGATTTTGTTATTTCCTTATCTCTTAATTTTCTATGATATGTAATTGCTGTTTCATGTACTGTATCTTGAAATTTAGTTATAAGAAGCATCAATTTTTGTGATATTTGCAATTCCTCTCTATTTTCATTCACCAAAGCTCTTGTTTGATGTTTATCATTTTTCACCATTCCAAATACCGGAATACTTAAATTGCTTTTTGCAATTGCTTTTTTTATAGCTCTTATTTGAGTAATACCACCATCTGCAAATATTGCATCTGGCAAATTTCCAAATCCGCCATTGGGATTTTCTATTGAATGTTTTAATCTTCTAGTAATTACTTCTTCCATACATCTTGGATCATCTTGTCCATAAACTGTTTTTATTTTAAATCTTCTTGATAAATTTTTCTTAATACTTCCATCTTGCATCACACACATTCCAGCAACAGTAAACTCTCCTGAAATATTTGAAATATCGTATGTTTCAATTTTTCTTGGTAATTTTTCCATTTTTAATACATTTTTTAATTCCAGTAATATTTCATTCTTATCTTTTTCTTTGTTTTCTAAGGTTACTTTACTATTCATTTCAGCCATTTCAACAAATCTAAGCTTTTCACCTTTTTTAGGACTTTTCAATTCCACTTTTCTTCCTGATTTTGTGGACAAATATTCCTCAATCGCCTGTTTTTCTTCAATTTCTTCTCTTAACATTATTTTATGCGGAATATTAGGATTGTCAAAATAATATTGTTTTATAAAACCAGATAAAATTTCTTCGTCTTCCATATCTTTCAAATCACTATAAAAATAATGTTCTCTTCCTACCATCTTGCTTCCCCTTACAAAAAATATTTCCACACAGACTTCTATTTCTGATTTATAAATTCCTATTACATCAATATCATTTTCAGAAATATTAGAAACTTTTTGTTTTTCAGAAACTCTCTCTATCGCTTGAATTCTATCTCTTAACTCTGCTGCTTTTTCATACTCAAAATTTTTAGATGCCTCCATCATTTTGATATTTAATTCCTTAATTATCTTATCGATTTTCCCTTCCAATAAATCTATAATCTCATTAATCTGTTTTCTATATTCTTCTTTTGAAATAAGTCCTACACAAGGAGCTAAACACCTCTTAATATGATAATTTAAACAAGCTCTTGTAGTTGATTTAAAATTTTTGCATTGACGAATTTTATATTTTTGTTTTATAAAATTAACCATTTCTTTAGCTGATCCTGGATTTGCATAAGGTCCAAAGTATTTAGAACCATCATTTACAATTCTTCTTGTTATAATTACATTTGGAAAATCTGATTTCACATCAATTTTTATATATGGATATGTTTTGTCGTCTTTCAATAAAACATTAAATTTAGGTCTATTCTTTTTTATAAGATTACATTCCAAAATTAATGCTTCTGCTTCATTGTCAACAACAATATATTCAAAATGGTCTATTAAACTTACCATTTTTTTTATACGTTCTGTTTTATTTGTTTTTCTAAAATATGAAGTTACTCTTCTTTTCAAAGAAATTGCTTTTCCCACATATATAATTGTATCATTTTTATCTCTCATTACATATACACCTGGTTTCTGTGGCAATTTTTTTAATTCTTCTTCAATATTAAACATTTTTTACCTCTCTTGTTTTCTATGTATTATAGCATTTTTACTTAAAATTTTCAACGGGGACGGTCCTTTTTGAAAATTTCTTATTTTTTTTCAAAAAGGACCGTCCCCGTTGAAAATTTTTTTGAAAAAGACTTGCTACTTTTTACATTTTATTATAATATAATACCATAAATTGAAGAATTTGCAAAATAATATTTAAACTATTATATTAAGAAAGGAGTTTTATTTAGTTAATTTTACAAGCGCCTGGACAGAATTTATTATTAAATTTTCAAAATTTAATATCTGTTGACGAGGTCTAGAGTTATCGAAATATTCGGCGGATGCTCTAGTGGCTTTAGCTTAAAGTCATAGTATTAATAAAAAAAGCAGTAGTAATACTGTAACAAATATTAATATATTAAGCCTTTATTTTGCATGCCTTCAATTATTAATGAAGGTTTTTATTTTTGCATAAAACCTTCAAAAATTGATAACAGCCTTTACACATTTAAGGCTTTGAAGGAGGAAAATATATGTGTGGAATAGTAGGATATATAGGAACAAAAAAAGCAACTCCTATATTAATTAATGGATTACAAAGATTAGAATACAGAGGTTATGACTCTGCAGGGATTTCAACAATAGAAAAAGACGGATTATCAATAATGAAAGATAAAGGAAGAGTTAAAAATTTATACAATATAGATGGTATAGATAATTTGGAAGGAACAATTGGTATTGCTCATACAAGATGGGCAACTCATGGAAAACCATCAAAAGAAAATTCTCACCCACATCAAGACAATAGCAAATCTTTTTCTGTTGTTCATAATGGAATAATTGAAAATTATAATGAACTTAGAAAGTTTTTAACAGATAATGGTTATACATTCTATTCTCAAACAGATACAGAAGTTATACCAAATTTGATACATTATTATTATTCAAAAGATAATAATAACGATAATGAAAAATTATTAAGAGCTATTCAAAAAGCTGTTTTAGATTTAAAAGGAAGTTTTGCAATAGAAGTTATAAGCAAATTTGACAAAGATAATATGATTGTTGTAAGAAAAGATAGTCCACTTGTTATAGGAACATGTGAAGATGAAAAATATATATCTTCTGATATACCAGCTATACTTTCATTTACAAGAGATTTTTATTTATTAAATGATTTAGAATTTGTTGTTTTATCTAAAGATTCAGCAACTTTCTATGATAAAGATTTAAATAAAATTGAAAAAGACACAAAAACAATTGAATGGAATGCTTCAGCAGCAGAAAAAGATGGTTATGAAGATTATATGTTAAAAGAAATTCATGAACAACCTGTTGCAATAAGAGAAACAATCGGTTCTAAACTATCAGAAGATGCTCCAATTTCATTTGATGAACTTAATTTTACAAAAGATTATTTATCTAGTCTTAATAAAATATATATTGTTGCATGTGGTACAGCAATGCACGCTGGATTAGCAGGAAAAAATGCTATTGAAAAACTTTGTAAAATACCAACTGAAGTAGATATTGCTTCTGAATTTAGATATAGAGATCCAATTATAGATGAAAAAACTTTATGCATTTTTATCTCTCAATCTGGTGAAACTGCAGATACTATTGCTGCATTAAAACTATCAAAAGCAAATGGAGCCAAAACTCTTGCTGTAACTAACGTTATAGGAAGCTCTATAACAAGAGAAGCTGATTACTCTATTTACACTCATGCAGGACCTGAAATTGCTGTAGCTTCTACAAAAGCTTATACTTCTCAAGTTGTTTTATTAAATGTATTAGCATTATATTTTGCAGAAATTTTAGAATGTCAAGATGCAAAATTAAACGATTTGAAAAAAGATATTTTAGACTTACCAAGAAAAATTGAAGAAACATTTAAAGCATGTGAAAATATTGAAAGTTTCGCAAAAGAAATATATCAAGAACATGATGTATTTTTCTTAGGAAGAGGAATAGATGAAACCGTAGCAAAAGAAGGATCTTTAAAGTTAAAAGAAATCTCTTATATTCATTCAGAAAGCTATGCTGCTGGTGAATTAAAACATGGACCTATTGCCTTAATAGAAAATGGAATTACAGTAATTAGTATAATGACAGATGCAAAACTTGTAGAAAAAACAGTTAGCAATATTCAAGAAGTAATTACTCGTGGTGCAAAAACTCTTGTAATTACAAATCAAAATATCGATAGTAAAATGTTTGATAAAACAATAATTATACCAGAAACTAATCCTTACATCTCTCCTATTCTTTCAGTTGTACCTTTACAACTATTTGCATATTATATTGCAAAAGAAAAAGGATTAGATGTTGATAAACCTAGAAATCTTGCAAAATCAGTTACTGTTGAATAAAAAAACGGACTAACAAATTAAAAGAAAGTAGATTACTTCTACTTTCTTTTGTTTTAATCATCATAGCAAGTATCATTTTAAAATTAGCTTTACAGCAACAAGAAAAATTGCACCAGGAATCCCAAGTATTCCAACAATGCCACTTGTAAATACATTTAAACCTATATGAAAATCAAAATTCGCCCCTACTAGATTTATAATATAAATTAAAATCCCTCCTAATAAAGAATTTAGAACTAATTTTAAAACCTTTTTTATAGGAACAATAAAAATTCTTCCAAAAATAAATAAAAAACATATACATGCCAAATAAGTAATTATATTGTTATTATTCATAACCTTCTCCTATTTTATTAATATACTTATTCACATATATATGTTTTTCCTGGACAAATATTACTATACTGCTTCATTATTTTCTATTAAAGCATTTCTATACTTTAATTCATTTACCCTATCAACTACTATCCCTTTAGCTTTCGCTAATCTTAACAAATAATCTAATTTTGCTTGATTAGCCTTTATTTGATATATATAATAATCTATTAATTCATTGTCAACTAATTCAAAATTTATATTTGCTACTTTAAGTTCTTCTCTTGTTTTAATAATTGAATTTATTAATTCTACTTCCCTCATAAATTCAGTTTTTTGCACAACTTTTTCTTCTTTTTTCCATAAATGTTCTTGCATAAAATTATCTCCCTTTCCAATTATTATAAATAATATATGTAAAATATTAATTTTTATTCTAACTTTTTAATTCAAAATACTTGTTTTTTTGTCGATTTTGTAGGATAATATATATATGTATGTATATTTAAAATGAAAGGAAAATAATTATGAAGTTAATTGATAAATTTTTAAAGAAACTAAACACTAGCAGAAACACTTTTGCTACTTATATATTAACTTTAATATCAATATATATAACTGTAGATAGATTAGTAGAAATATTATTTATGATTTTTACTGGTATATCATATTCTTATTGGGGACCAATTGCTTATACTTTTGCAATGGCATGTCCATTATTTGCTTATTTGTTTTCTGGTCCTTCAGAATTTGCAACATCCAAAAGCCAAAAAGTTGCAATGTTTTATGTAAGTGCAATTTCAATATATATAATTGTTGTATCTATGTTTACACAATGGATCAATATGGCAGCTTGGTCTTTACTATTATCAGTTCCTAATTATGTAGAAATTATTACAGATTTTTCTGATTTAGTACGACCTGCATTTATATGTATTTCATTATATATACCTTTAGTTACAATAATTCCATTCTTCAATACAATGTACTTTGATATTGATGACAGTAAACTACATGTTCGTTCTCTTTGGGATTATGCAGGAATTAATTTATCAGATAATATTAGTAAAGGCGGAGCATATACTTGTGAAATGTATTACTGTAAAAATTACGAAACTGGAAAACAAATGGTACTACTTGAAGAAGCAAGATATAGATCTTTACTTGTTTGTGGAGGTTCTGGTACAGGAAAAACAGCTGCAGTATTTGAGCCAGCAATTGCAAGAGATTTAGAGAAAAAAGCATTTTTTAGAGAAGCACAAAAAGAAATGGGATTTACTGCATTAAAAACAGATATAGCAGTTTTAAATGCCCCTTATGATAATGATTATCTAAACAGTAACTTTAACTTAAGTATGCTTTCTCCTGCTTATGATAAAGAAACATTATTTAAATCATATATGAAAAAAATGATTTTAGGAGATGAAAACTCAAATTCATATAAAAACTTAGGACTAACTGTTATGTCTCCTGATTACGAATTAATTGATCATATGATTAATGTTACTAATAATTTTGGATTTAAATATAACATTATTGACCCACAAAATAGTGACTCACTTGGATTAAATCCATTTGTATATGATGACCCTTCAAAAATAGCATTAACAATATCAGCAGTTTTAAAAGAACTATATATGAGTTCACATGCTGGACAAGAAGTTGTAGCATATAGAGAAGATATAACAATTCAAGCTATTGAAAATATAGCAATACTATTAAAAGTTATTTACCCAAAAATGCATGAAGGTTCTTTGCCAAATTTAAATGATATGTTACAATTACTTAACAATTTTGACTTAGTAGAAAAAATGTGTGAAGTTTTAGTACGTACTCCAGAATTAGCAGAAAAATATCCAAATCAAATATCTTACTTTAAAAAGAATTTCTACAAAAACGGAGCTTTAACTAATTTAACACAACAAAATATATATGCTGCAACTAGTCAATTAGACAATTTGTTACGTTTACCAGGAATTAAAGCAATTCTTTGCAATAGACATAATAATATTGATTTTGATAAAGCCCTTAAAAATGGTGATATAACATTTATTTGTACAAGACGAGGTGATGTTGGAAATAACAGCCACAAAGCATTTGGATTATTCTTCCTATTATCAATGCAAAACGCAGTACTTCGCAGACCTGGAACAGAAAAAACAAGAACCCCTCATTTTCTTTACATTGATGAATTTCCAGATTTCATTTGTAAATCTTGTGAAGCAATATTTACAATGTATAGAAAATATAGAGTTGGAACTACAATATCAGCACAAAACTTAGCTCAATTGCATAATACAGATAGTAATGAAGACTTTGGAAACCACTTTGGAAGAACAATTCTAGCTAACTGTGCAAGTAAAATCTTTACAGGAGGCTCTACTATAGAAGAACTAGAATGGTGGCATAAAGAATTTGGTGAAAGAAGAACTTGGAAATTGGAAGACACATTTGATGGAAGTAAATTAAAATATGATCCAAAACATAAAGCAAAATGGGATTTCGAAGATTACTTCTCACCAGGAAAACTTCAAGTACTTAAAAAGAATGAATTTGCAGTTAAACTATTGCAAAGTACAGGTAAACCACATGTTGGTGCAGGTAAATTTAGTTATTTAAACTCTAAATATAAAGAAAAACAACCTATAAAAACATTTGACTTTGCCAAATTCGCATCTTCTACAGACAATTCGGATTATGATGAAAATGCTAAAAAGAAATTTGATTTTAAACACATCGATTTTAAAGATGATAAAAATGAAATTGACCCAATCCAAACAGATACAACAGACTCTAAATATTTATTTGATAGTGAAGATGCTGTAGTTGTAAATTTAAAAAGAACTGAGAAAAAAACAGATAATAAAGTAAATTAAAGGATGATTTTAAAATCATCCTTTTTAATATCTCCTATTCCATCCACAATTTTGATTTGTACCAATTGCTGATTTAGAATTTAACAATTCATTATTTTCATTTGTTGAAACAGAAATTATCTCTTGATCACCATCTACAATTTTATTTACATTGCACTTATTAAAATTTGCTTCTTCATTACCATTCTCTTTAAAAAATCTCCAAATAATCTTTGTAATTAGAGCTGTTACAAAAGATAATATTGTATAAGCTATAACTAATATTAAAAATATAGAATCAAAAAATGCAAGCACAACTATTAAGAAAATAGCAAAAATAATACTAGCTACTAAAAAAGGATTTCTTACTAGCTTTTGCAATGCTATTGAAAAAATAATTACACCAAGAGGAATCGCAAAAAATATAAGTAAAATAGTATTAATATCCATATATGTTCTTTCCTTTCTTTTTACTATATTTTATGCAATTATTTATTTTTTGCTATTCATAATTTACACTTACTAAATAAAGACCTTGAGGGGGTAATGTTTTTCCTGCATTTTCCCTCTTTTTCATTTCGATTATTTCTGGTATTTCTTCTGGTTTGATTTTTCCGTAGTCCTACATCAACTAATGTTCCAGAAATAATTCTAACCATATTATATAAAAAGCCATTTCCAGTTAATTCAATAAAAATTCTATCATTTCCACAATCAATCACTTCAGCCTTATAAATAATTCTTACACTACTTTTTGAACTTGTTCCACTCGCTTTAAATGCTTTAAAATCATGTTCTCCTTCAAAATATTTAACAGCTTTTTTCATTTTTTCTATATCTAATTTTTGAGGAATATGAGTTTCCAAATTTCTATATATTGCAGTTCCAAATTTTGAATTATTTATAACATAACGATATGTTTTTTTCTTACAAGATAGCCTACTATGAAATCTCTCATCAACTTCTTCAGCTGATTTTATTACTATTGATTTTTTTAAATTTGCATTAAGAGCTAATGGCCATTTTTCTATTTCTAAATTAGAATTTGTTTTAAAATTTGCAACTTGTCCAATTGCATGTACTCCACTATCTGTTCTTCCAGAACTATTTAATTCTACTATTTCTCCTGTTATCCTCTCAATTGCTTTTTCAATAGTCCCTTGTATATTTAATTTATTAGGCTGCTTTTGCCATCCATTAAAATCTTTACCATCATATTCAATTACTAATTTTATATTTCTCATTTTTCACACTCCCAAAATCAAAAGTACGCACTAAAACAGCACGTACTTAAACAAT
The DNA here is from genome assembly GCA_017404025.1 of Clostridia bacterium. Lineage (GTDB taxonomy): Bacteria > Bacillota > Clostridia > TANB77 > CAG-508 > CAG-269. Next base: position 1,057 of record JAFRDD010000147.1, on the reverse strand, counting down.
TTTTTTCACTTATTCTTTAGGATCTTTTGCAATTTTAGCTCTTATTTTGGAAATTCTTCCATTCCTTTTTTCTGTTACAAATCTTTTTGTTATAACATTACTAATTAATATTTTCTTTAGTGCATCTTCTTTTACATCTGCAATTAAAGTTCCATCTTTTGCAACTGAAATTTTTCCTGTTTCTTCAGATACTATTACAACTATACTATCAGATTCTTTAGATATTCCTATGGCTGCCCTATGTCTCGTTCCCAATTCTTTTGCTATATCTTTATCATCAGCAAGTGGAAGTACACACGCTGCTGCTGCTATTTTATTATTACTAATAATAACTGCTCCATCATGCAATGGTGTTTTAGGGACAAAAATATTTACTAGTAATTGTGGTGACACCTCAGAATTCATAGGAACTCCAGTATTAATTATATCTTTTATTTCAATATCCCTTTCAATTACTATTAATGCTCCAGTTTTTGTCTTAGATAATTCTGTTGCTGCAATTACTATTTTATAAATATCTTCTTTAGTTTTTGAGGCTATATCTCTATCAAATCCAAAAAATTTTGTAAATTTATTAGTTCCTAATTGTTCCAAAGCTCTTCTAAGTTCTGGTTGAAAAATTATAAAAATCGCAATAACTCCCCAATTCATAATTCCAGTTAAAATTGAATTTAATATTTTTAAATTTAAAATTCCACTAATCCAAGTTACAAGTATTAAAAATGCAATACCTTTTATTAATTGCCAAGCTCTTGAGCCTCTCACCATCTTAAAACAAATGTATAATAAAAATATAACTATTGCTATATCAAATATGAAAGCAACCATCTTTAATGGTTCATTTTGTAAAGTTTCAAAATAGCCTAAAATATTTTCATTATAGAAGTTTTGAAAGTTTACTTTTAAATTTTCCATAAATTACCTTGTATAATATATTAAAGATAAAATTTCATATATTATACTTATCCTTTCTCCATTAAATTTTTCTTCTTAAAATATAGGTTTAATGGTACCAGTATTTTATATCGTAATTTTATATAATTAACATAATTTTACT
>JAFRDD010000146.1 GCA_017404025.1 Clostridia bacterium | reverse complement strand
GAAAAGCCAATAAATAATGTACATGACAAAATAATGAGAGAAGCTTTAGCAGAAAAAAAGAATGCAGTAGAAATAATAAATTATGCATTAAAAGGTAAAGCAATAGTAGCAGAAGATGAAATCGAAAAATATAATAGTAGTTACATAAGCAATGAGTTCGAAAATTCAGAATTAGATGTAGTATATAAAGTAAAAAATGAAAAAATATTTTTTATAATAGAACATCAATCTAGAAAAGATGAATCAATGGCCTTTAGAATAGCAGGATATCAATATTTAATAATTAAAAGTGTAATAAAAGATGAGAAAAGTTATAAAAATAAGAATTATATATATCCACAAATATTACCAATAGTAGTATATACAGGAAAAGGAAAATGGACATCAAAAATGAGTTTATTAGGTAAACAAATAAAATGGAGAGGAATAGAAGCAAAAGAATTATCAAATTATATGGTAATAAATGTAAATGAAATAAAAGATAAAAAATTATTAGAAAATAATACAACAATATCAAAAATAATGTTAATGGAAAAAGCAAAAACAGAAGAGGATTTTTTAAAAACGTGGAAAGAAATAGAACAAAAAGTAGAGAAAAATCAGAATTATACAGAAGATCAAAAAGAATTTATAGGAAGAGCAGTAATAGCATTATTACCAAGTATATACAAAGGACAAGAATTAGAAAAAGTATTAGAAGAATGTAAAGGAAAAGGAGGAAAAATTAATATGTTTGCAGTAACAGAAAGATTGGAAAAAGAGTATATAAGAAAATTAAAAAATGCAAGAGAAGAAGGAAGAAAGGAAGGGAAGAATGAAATGTTTGCAGTAACAGAAAGATTGGAAAAAGAATATATTAGAAAAATGAACAAAGCAAGAGAAGAAGGAAGAAAGGAAGCAATAAAAGAAACTGAAAAGATAATAAAAAATATGTTAAAAGTTGAAATACCTATAGATCTAATTTCAAAATATACAGGAATATCAAAAGAAGAAATAAATAGAATTAGAATGTAAATAAAAAAGACGACTTTGTCAAGTAAAGTGTGTAATTTTTTTTAAAATTTATATTTTTTTATAATCGATGGTTAAAAAATATAACTATCGATTATTTTTCTTTTGTAAAAAATAAATGTAGATATTTAAGTATTTTTAAGCACACTTAATAAAAGCTAAGAATTACTTAACATAATTTTGGGGCTATTTGTGTTTAATTAAATATTATAAATTTTCGTATAAAGCAACTCTAGATTGCATTTCAGGATTCATAGCCAATTGATTTCTAACTAGAGCCCAATTTCCTACAGGTCTATCTTTCCACTTCTTATAAAGCTCTGTCACTCGTAGATAAAGTAATTTAAATAATGCATTCTCATTAGGAAATGAGCCTCTTTTGGTAACTTTTCTAAAGCTTGAATTTACGCTTTCTATTGCGTTTGTTGTGTACATTACTTTTCTTACAGCACTACCATAATTAAATAATTGTTCAACATGTTTCCAATTCCTTACCCAAACATCAACTGCTCCTGGATATTCACTCCATGTCTGTTTAAATTTTTCAAATTCTGCCTCTGCTGCTTTTAAACTTGGAGCTCCATATACTTTTTTTAATTGTGATGTAAATGCCTTATAACTTTTACTTGGAACGTATTTTATAGAGTTTCTTATTAAATGTACAATACATCTTTGAACTACAACATTTTTAAATATTGCTTTTGCTCCTTCCTCTAGTCCTGATACCCCGTCCATAGATATAAATAATACATCTTCAACTCCTCTGGTTTTTAGTTCATCAAATATTTGCATCCAATTATGCTTGCTTTCGGTTTCATTTAGCCAAATTCCCAATATATCTTTGCATCCATTTACATCATATCCTAGAATTGTGTATACAGCATAATTTTTTGTATCATATTCTTTTTTTATTGACACATACATACAATCAACAAACATAAATGTATAGAATTTTTTTAGTGGTCTATTTTGCCATTCTTCAACTTCTGCTATAACACTATCTGTTATTTCTGAAACAGTCTCAGCAGAGATATTAAATCCATATATATCTTCGATTGTATCTGCTATATCTCGTTGGCTCATTCCTTTAGCATACATTGATAATACTTTATCTTCAATTCCTGATACATCTTTTGTTCTTTTAGGTATTGCTTGTGGCTCAAATGTTGCTTCTCTGTCCCTTGGAACATTTATTGGTATTTCTCCATATGTAGTTTTTAAGGTTTTATTTCCATATCCATTTCTTCTATTTTGTGTTTCTTTATAGTCATGATTATTACTTTGATATCCTAGATGGGCATTCATTTCTCCTTGTAACATTGCTTCAAATATTGGCCCAAATATATCTTTCATTGCATCTTGAACATCTTCTTTTGTTTCTGGTGTATTTGTCAAGTGAAAAATGGACCACTTTATAATTGAAAAACGGACCACTTTTTCAACTATAAAATTTATATATTTTTACTATTTTTCCAAGAAACTGTTTCTTCATATCTATGACTTACATTTCTCGAAAGATCTAAT
>JAFRDD010000026.1 GCA_017404025.1 Clostridia bacterium | reverse complement strand
CAGGTTGCTTACGTGTTACTCACCAGTCCGCCACTAAAGCCATTGTTGTAAGTCAATTTTCAATCCCTTTGAACAAGTTCTCTGTTCATGTCCACATCATTACAACGACTTCCGTTCGACTTGCATGTCTTATGTGCGCCGACAGCGTTTATCCTGAGCCAGGATCAAACTCTCTTGTTAATGGTATCTATATTTCGTCTTTCGACTTTATATAAATCATTTTGAGTTCTAGCTCATTTAAATTTAATTTTTTAAAAGTAACTATATCTTTCGATATATTACCGTTTGGTTTATTTTCTCTAAAGGATAATTACTGTTTATTTTTCAATGTACTTTTTGTTCCTAAGTTCGCGGAACAATTCGTATTATACTATAATGTTTTTTCTTTGTCAACAGTTTTTGTGAAATTTTTTAAAATATTTTTTTACTCTTTTTTGAGCAAAATAAAAAACTAGTAATTGCATGTTTTATTTTTATATTATTGTTGTTTTTTCATTACTAATTTTTGTATATTTTATATTATTTTCTTCTGTTGATTTGTACTTTGTATATAGTAACATATTATGTCGATAATTGTCAATAGTTTTTTTTAAAAATTTTAATTTTTTTTTACTATATTTCTACCAGTATTAAATCATCCCCTATGCACTTGATATTTTGCCATGGAATATCAATATCTCCACTTTGTGAAAATATATTAAATAACTTATTGCTTCCCGGAACAATAATAGATGTTATCCTTCCTGTCTCTAAATCGGCGCAAACATCTTGAACATATCCGAAGTCTTTTTCCATTAGTTATATTTATAACTTCTTTATGTTTAAAATCCAATCCTTTATCTCCCATCATTGCTTCCCCCCTTTTTTTCTACAAATATTATATTCAATTAATTAAAATTATTGATTATAATTTTAATATTAATATAACAAAATAAGTGGTAATTTAAATATCACCACTTATTCCATTATAGAATTTATTTCAATTTTGAATATCCACCTGCTTCAACTATTTTTTGTCCTTCATCAGTAAGTAACCATTTCGTTAATTTTCTAGCATTACTATCTTGTGGTACATCTTTTCTTGTTACTGCATAAACAATTTTTGATAAAGGATAAGTACCATTAGCAATAGTTTCATCTGATGGATAAACACCATCTATTGATAAAAACTTTATATTATCTTTAACATATTGTTCTTTTGCATATAAATATATTGAATAGCCTATAGATGCTTTGCTATTGTCATAACCTTTTGCCACTGAATCTATTAACCCCTCCATACTTGCAATCATGAGTCCAGATGGTGCTGTTTTCATTTTTGTACCTTTCATAACCATTTTTTCCATTAAATTTTGGCTTCCTGAGTTTTGTTCTCTTTGATAAGCAACTATTTCTTCATTATTCCCTCCAACTTGTGACCAATTAGTTATTTCTCCAGTATAAATTTTTTGTATTTGTTCAATTGTTAAAGAATTGACTGGATTATTTTTATTAACTATAAAAACAAATCCATCTTTTCCTATTCCTGTCATATCAAATTCGACATTTGCTTCTTTAGCTTGTCTCAAAATATCATCAGATGGTTCAGACACAAATATTAAATCTTTTTCTTTGTTTATTAAACTTGCATATACTTTTGCAGATTTACCTTGAGTATTTTCATCTAAATACTTTTGTGCTTGTTCATCTGTATATCCTAATACTGTTTTTGTAATTTCACCAACCATTGGTAACATTGCAGTAGCTCCGTCTACTTTTGGAAATTCTTCTTCTGTCATTTTTAATTTTTCAGATATTTTTGTTTCTATATTATTTGTTGAAACAACATTTTCTATATTTGTATTAGTAGTGCCATTATCTTTATTATTTATAAATATAAAATATACTATTCCAACACTTATCAAAGCAACTATTAAAATTATCATAATCACTGTAATAAAACTAATTTTCATCGGTTCCTTTCTTTCCATTATTAACACCCTCCTTTTTTATATTGTTTTTCTTTTTTTGTTCTCTTATAATAATCACTACACAAATAGCAATTCCCAGACCTATGCTAAAGAATATCAAAATATGTTTAATTAATATTTTTTGTTGTTCTTCTTTTTCTTTAGCTTTTACTTCTTCCTCAGCTTTTGTTCTTTTTAGTTCTTCTTGCATTTTTAATTCTTCTATTTTCGCTTTTATACTTTGCTGTATGTTTTGTTCATCATCAACTATTAATAAATTCGTAATTTCATTTTCAATTTCTGATTTTGTATTATTATTTTTTTGTTTATTAGATGCTAACATTTTCTTTGCCTGTGACGTCTGCAAAGCTGCATTAGTAGTAATTAAACCTCTACCACCATTATCATAAAATCCATAATAACTATAATTAACTACATATTTTCCTTCTTTAGTTTCTCTATTACCGATAAATTGTACTACTGTTGGGATTTCGCATTTGTTAGATATATCTTCATTATCAAGTTTTATAAGAACATTTTTGCAATAATCATTTTTATAATTCTTAACATATTCATCATAGGTTTGATATTTTTCATATTGTCCTCTCCAGTTTTCTCTTTTTATTTTTGGTTCGTCAATTATAAATGTTTTTGCAATTTCTAAATTATTATTGTCATAATATCCTACCCAACCAGATTCATTCCCCCATTCCAAGTCATTTGGAATAGCCTTTCCATCATAAATTTCCACTCTTATATACATATCCGCATTTATTTGATTGATATAAGAAATTTTTTCTTGTTCAGTTGCATTTAAACTTTCTCCTTCTATGCCCTGTCCAACAAATATTATCTTAGCACCTCTTTTACCTTGATATCCTGTATTGACTCCTTTTGTTTGAAGTATATTTCTCTCAGTTTCTTTTACTAATTCATTTGTTATTAAAGGCATTGGAGAATCGGTGTCATTTTGTATATTAGTAACTTTTTCAACATATAATTCTTTATCATCTTCTGTTTCTACAAAGTCAATACATATATTTTTGCCTTTTAAATCCCATTTCATTTCTGCATTTGGATTTCCCTCATACATTTCATATAGTAATGGTTCCGATGGTTCATAATTAATATAATTATATCGTCCAATTATCTTTCCTTTTTTTATATAACTGTAATCAATAATATTTTTTACTATAGAATTAATAGCTTGATTATTTTCACTGCCCTCACTATTATACTTTTTATTGTAATCACTTTCAAATTCTTCTTTATTAATATTCAAATCTCCAGTAGAATACCAAGAATTAATAATGTCTTTTTCCTCATCATAAAGTGTTATTTCTCTTCCATAAAGTAAATTATTAAAAGTTTCCTTTTTTACTATTACATCTTTAGTTAATGTGTTAACTTCATAATTATAATATTCTACTGATAGTATGTTATCTTTAAATGTATAATGGCCTGGATATATTTTTTCAACTAACGGTATATTTTTATCATCTATCTTGATATCAACTTTAAGTTTTCCCACTTTTTTACCTTTTAAGTTTTCAAAATTACACTTAATTAACTTTGCTTTTTGTAAATCATTTTCTGTATAATATTCAATATTTATTTTTTTACCTGAATTTGCAGATATTCTAGTCTTTACTATATAATTTTCCTTTTCGTCTTTTACATATTCAACTTGAACACCATTTAATTTAATAGTTAAGTCCTTAATCGAAATGTTTATTTTTTCATTTTCAAGAGGAATAGCTAAATTCATTTCAATCTCTTTATCTGACGTATTTTTCAAATTTATTGTATTTTCTATTTTTGATGTAGTAGTATCTATATAGATTTCGTTTGATAACATCTCAATATTCGAGTCTTCAATTTTTATTGAATCTAGATATAAATATGTTATAGAACTTGCTCCTATAGAATTAGTATAGTTTATTAAAAGAACTACTATCGATATTAAAATTCCTATTACTATTTTTTTCACTTTTTCACCTTTTTTCTTTTGTAATAATTTATATGTTAAATTATATATTTTGTATATGTTAATGTCAATGGTTTAAATATATTTTTTCTTCTACTCATTTTATAAAAATGCACTAAAATTAGAAGATAATAATATATCTTTATTATTATCTTCTTTATTTATACATCTTTTTTATATGTTCAACAGCACTCTTTTCAAGTCTTGAAACTTGAGCTTGAGATATACCAATCTCTTCTGCAACTTCCATTTGTGTTCTTCCATCAAAAAATCTTTTATTAACAATCATTTTTTCCTTATCATTCAATTTAGACATTGCTTGCATAATAGTCATCTTTTCTGCCCACAATTCATCTGTATTTTTACTATCTTTTACTTGATCCATAACATATATACTTTCTGCGCCATCACTATAAACAGGTTCTTGAAGTGAAACAGGGTCTTGAATAGCATCAAAGCTGAATGCTATTTCTTCTTTTTCAACTTCTAATTCTTTTGCTATTTCTTCTATTGTTGGTTCTTTTCCATGTTCTCTTGTATATTTTTCTTTAAACTGAATTGCTTTATATGCTAAATCTCTAACAGATCTACTAACTCTAATACTATTATTATCTCTTAAATATCTTTTTATTTCTCCAATAATCATAGGCACAGCATAAGTTGAAAATTGAACATTTTGACTTAAATCAAAATTATCTATTGCTTTTATTAAACCAACACATCCAACTTGAAATAAATCATCTGCATTTTCTCCTCTACCGTAAAATCTTTGTATTACACTTAATACTAATCTCAAATTTCCGTTTATAAATATATCTCTTGCTTCTTCATCTCCTTGTTTTATTTTTATAAATAATTCTTCTTTTTCTTTTTTATTTAATAGTGGTAATTTTGCTGTATTCACTCCACAGATTTCCACTTTATTTATCAAAGAAAAAACCTCCTTTTGAAAACTATGTTTATACACATTATTTCCAAATTGAAGTTTTTTATTCTTTAACTTATTTTACTAACAATATCTTTTTTCATTTTGTTTATTATCTTTTTCTCTAATCTTGATATATAACTTTGAGAAATTCCAAGCTCATCTGCTACTTCCTTTTGCGTTTTTTCTTTTCCTGTTTTAAATCCAAATCTCATTTCCATTATATTTTTTTCTCTTGCATTTAATTTTAAAATAGAAGCTCTTAATAATTTTTTATCAACTTCATCTTCTAAATTTCTTGAGGTTATGTCTGGATCGGTTCCTAAAATATCTGAAAGTAATAGTTCATTCCCATCACAGTCCTTATTTAATGGTTCATCAATCGAAAGTTCTGTTTTTATTTTATTATTCTTTCTTAAAAACATTAAAATTTCATTTTCAATACATCTTGATGCATATGTGGCTAATTTAATATTTTTATCTGAATTAAATGTGTTAACTCCTTTCATTAAACCTATGGTTCCGATTGAAATTAAATCTTCAATTCCTATACCTGTATTTTCAAATTTCTTTGCTATATATACAACCAATCTTAAATTTCTTTCAACTAATATTTGCCTAGCCAAAAGATTATCCTCTTCAGATAATTTTGAAATTAATTCGTCTTCCTCCTCTGGTGATAGTGGTGGTGGCAATGTTTGGCTTCCCGCTATATAGAAAATTGGTAAATACTCAATTTCATTATTTTCATTTATGTATTTAGCACAAATAGTATTAATACTATTTTTTAAAAATTCACTAATCTTCATTTTATACATCTCCCAACATTTCTATACCTATTAAAGCTTTATATTCTCCTCTTTTAGTTAATGATTTATTATATATTCCGACTACTACATTTTCTTTATATATTTCATTATCTTCATATTCAATTTTTACTTTTTCTGTTTTTATTCCAATTAGCATTCCATTTTGTTTTCCTAATGATGAAAATGGTATAAACTTTAATTTTGGTAAATATTCTTTTTGTAAATTTTCTGGTATTTTTTCAAAATCACCTCCTAATATATTTTCTAAATTATTTAATATTTGTTTAGGTAATAGCTCATATAAGCTATTTTTTTCAATAACTAATACTGGTTTTTGTGTTAATGGATCTTTCAATAAATTTCCTGTATCTATCATAGCTTTTACTCTTACAGTTCCTCCATTTATTTTTACTGTTACTGTGCAATACATATCCTTTTTACTTATTTTGGATTTTACAATTTTAAATGCAGTAATAATTATTATAAAACTTATAATTGCAGCTAACATTACTGTTTTTAAAGGATAAGTTCCTAAAAACAATCCATTTTTCATAAGTATTTCTTGTGGCTTCACGATATAAATTAAAGCAAATGCTGCTCCCCCAAAAGCAAATGATGTTAAATAAAAAATTATTATTTGTTTAAGCAATCTTTTCATATTTGATGGATTATATGAAATATATACAATAAGAATTGATAATACAAATTTCAAAATAAAATTCGAGTAAACTTCTAGTATATTCATATAAGCTATAACAGAATATATAGCTCCTAATGTAGAAGCTAAAAAAATCTTCATATAATTCACTTTTTCTTTAATTATAATTGCCGTAGCAATAAGAATTATTGAATTCATTATTATATTTTCAATTAACACAATATCAATATATATTGTCATTTCATCACCTGCAAATCTATTGTACTACTTGTATTTTGAAAAAGCTGTCTTTTCTTATTGTAGAAAAAAAGAAATAATCTATTTTTATAGATTATTTCCTCTCTTTTATTCTTTTTTTTTACATTTTATTTTTATTTTTTCTCAAGAAAGAAGGAATGTCTAAGTCATTTTGTGAATTCACTACTTCTGAACTTGATGGAATAGAATTAATTTTCTTTTCCCAATTTTTTGAAACAGGACTATCATTTTTTATACTTGAAATATTTTCTTCTTTTTCAAATCCTGTAGCTATAACTGTTATTTGGATTTCGTCTTCCATTGATGGGTCTGTTACAGTACCGAAAATTATATTAGCTTCTGGATCAACACTACGTTGAACAAGTTCCGCTGCTGTATTTACTTCATGTAAACCTAAATTTTCTCCACCTGTAATATTTATAATTACTCCTCTTGCTCCTTCTATAGATGTTTCAAGTAATGGACTTTCTATAGCTTCTTTTGCTGCATCTTCCGCTCTGTTTTCTCCAGATGCTCTACCAACTCCCATATGAGCCATTCCTGTGTTTAACATTATTGTTTTTACATCAGCAAAATCTAAGTTTACAAGTCCTGGTATAGCAATTAGGTCTGATATACCTTGTACACCTTGTCTTAATACATCATCTGCTAATTTAAACGCTTCAGTAATAGATGCTTTTCTATCTACTATTTGTAATAATTTGTCATTTGGTATTACAACCAATGTATCTACTTTGCTTTTTAAGCTTTCAATTCCACGTTCTGCTTGTGAAAGTCTTTTCTTTCCTTCAAATGTAAATGGTTTTGTAACAACTCCTATTGTTAATATTCCCATTTCTTTTGCAATAGAAGCAACTATTGGTGCAGCACCAGTACCTGTTCCTCCGCCCATTCCTGCTGTAACAAATACCATATCTGCTCCTCTTAAAACTTCTGCAACTTCTGATTTACTTTCTTCTGCAGATTGTGCTCCTTTATCTGGATTAGCTCCTGCGCCTAATCCTCTTGTTATTTTCTCTCCTATTTGAATTTTTATTTTTGCTTTTGAAATTTGTAAAGCTTGTCTATCAGTATTAACAGCAATAAAATCGACTCCTTTTATTCCTGAGTCAATCATTCTGTTTACAGCATTATTTCCGGCTCCACCTACTCCTATTACTTTTATTGTAGCTGTTCCATCCATCATTTTTATGTCATTTTCTTCGTATTCCATCATTTTTTGATTAATCCTCCCTTTTTTATTTGAATCTATTTTTAAATTAATAACTTAATTATGAATAAAAAAACTCTTTTATTCTTTCTAATATTGTCTTGAAAAAGTTTTCATTAGATTGTGTATCTATACTACTTGATACGGTTTTTGCAAAAGGTCTTGCTGCTATATATCTAACAAGAGCATAGCTCGTTCTGTAGCTTGGTTTTACTGTGCTTATTGCTCTTCCAGTTGATATTTTTACAGGTATATTTAAGTTTATTTTTCCTGCAACATCACTTTTGTTTATATTAACAATACCTTGTCCTGTTAATATTACATTATTAATTTTTGATTTTATTCCCTGATTCGTTATATCTCTATTTACTATAGAAAACATTTCTTCAATTCTAGCTTCTATAATTTCAATTAATTCTGAGCTTTTTATAATCTTACTTTTATTAGTATCTTTACAAGTATTTAAAATAATATCATTATCATTATCTATAAAAGATTTCAGAGCTAATCCATATTGTTTTTTTAATTTATCAGCTTCCTCTTCTGATATATTTAATACTAATGCAATATCATTAGTTATGTTATCTCCTCCTAGTGGAATCGTATTTGTATAAATAAATGTTTTTCCTTCAAAAACTCCAATATCGATATTTCCTGCACCTATATCCAATAACATTATATTATCATGTAATTCATTCTTATCTAATACTAAATTTCTTTCTGCTAATGTAACAGGAACAATTCCATCTATTTCTAATCCAGCTTTTTTAAAAATATTATTTAGTTTTCTAACATATTCCTTATCAGCTAATATTATTTGTGCACTTAGTGTAAAGTTTGAACTTAAACTGCCAATAGGATCTGATACTTCATTTCCATTATCTAATACTATTTTATCAGGTACTATGTCAATTAGTGTTTGTCCATCTGGAATTTCTATATCTTTAACTTGCATCATTGCATTTTGCACATCTCTAATTGATATTCCAGAATATTTATCTTTTGCATCTTTCACGATGCTATTTTGTACTATAGTTACATATTTACCTGGAATAGTTACATATGCTGAATTAATTTTTAAATTAGTCTCGTCTTCTGCATCTTTTATTGTCTTTGCAATACTTAATGATATGTCATCTTCATTTATAATTTTTCCTTTTTTCAGTCCACTGCATTTATAAGATGTACTACTAATTGTTTCTATTTGTCCAAAGTTGTTAACTTCTCCTACAACTGTGCAAACTTTAGTAGTTCCTATGTCAACGCCGATTATTATATCTCCTATTGCCAAGTTAATTCCTCCATTTTAAGTAATAAATTTTCTAGTGATATTTATATTACATTTTTTTTAAAAAGTCAATAGAATTTGTTATAATTTTGTAATATTTTTGTAATACTTTTGTAATATTTTTTCTTTTTATTTTGAATCTTGCTTATTTTCCTTACTTTTTGAAATTTTACTTGTCCATTTTTCGACATAGTATCTTCTTATTGTTCCTAAATTTAAAAACATTCTCCAAACAAAAACAACAATTGCTGCAAGATATATATCTACATTTAATTTTTCTCCAAGCATTGTAAGAAGAATTGCAAGAATTGCATTTCCAAAAAAACCTGAAATAAATATCTTTAAATCAAATTTTTTATTTATAACAGATGCAATCCCTCCAAAAACTGTATCGAGAGCTGCTATAACTGCTATTGCTAAATAACTTGAATATGTATAAGATATCATAGGTGCATTTATTCCAAGTAAAATTCCTATTAAACATCCTATTACTATTGCTATAAATACCATTATTATCCTCTCCTTAATTCATATATTTATAAGTGATATCTTTGCTGTATTTGTTTATTTTTATCTTATTTACTTTTTCTACTGAAACATCTTGACCATTTTTTTGTAATGTATCTACTTGACCACCATTTCCCATCAAACCACTTTCGAGATATGACTGATTTCCAATTACCTTTATAACATATGGTGGCAATATTCTTTGTCCATTTATTTTAACAAAAGAATCTGCTATATTTACTATATCTGTCATATTTATAATTCTTTCATCATTTACTGATATAGCCTCTGCTCCTGCAAGTTTCAAAGAATTGACTATTAACAATAAGTCGTCTGCTGTAATTTTTTTCATCGTTTCATCACCGTTTTCTCTAAGAGTAATAATTATACCTTGTCCTTGCACATCTGTTTTTCCAAGTGACATATCAACTTGTTCTAATTCCTTTTTTAATAATTCTCCATTTTGAACATTTTCTTGACTATTTGTTTTATATTCATTTATCTTACTATTAACTTCATCATATTCCTTTTCTATTTCTTGATATTTAGATTTCCAATTTGCAAGTTCTGTTTGTAATTCTGTAGATCTCATTGTTTCTATTGATGTAATATCAGTTTCATTAACAATTTTAAATTGCATACACATAACAAATGCTAATGCTATACATGAAATAGCAATTGTTATAGCCAACGTTATTTTTTCTTTTTTCATTTATAAAGCCTCCTTATTTAGCATTTTGCACATATTTATAATTTATAACTCCATTAAATTTCGGAATTGTAACACTTTTTTCTCTCTTTAATTCTGCTACTATTGAATACTTTTCTTTTAATAAATTTAAATATCCTCCTGGTCTTTCAAGGGCTGCTAATTGTTCTGGAAGTCCAATTGCTTTTATTATAAATGGAGCACCTACTTTTTCTCCATTTACATCTATAACATTTCCTCCACAAATAATTCCTGTAGTTGGAACTAACCTTTGGTCATTAATTGATATAGCCTCAGCTCCTGCATTTTTTAATTCATTTATAACTGCTAAAACATCTACGTCGTGAACTACTGCATCACTAATGTTTAATACCTTTGATAAATTTTGGCTATCATTTAATGTTATTGTTACCCCTTGTCCAGTAACTTCTGTCAAACCAATTACTTTATTACCTTTTTTTATATTTTCTTCTACTTTAGTTAATTCTTCATTATTTGCAGTTACATTTTCTCTTTCTTTTTCTAAAGTCTTTTCTGCATTTTCTAAATCTCTAAACTTATTATCATATTTTTCTTTGTATTTTAAAACTTCTGCTCTTAATTGATTCTCCTCATAATTTTGACTGATTTTGGAATTTGAATTATTAACCGTTTTTATTTGTACACAAATTCCAAAAGTCAAAGCCATACACATAAGTCCCAAACATAAACTTATTAATTTTTTATTCATAACTCAATCCTTTCTTCTATACATTTTCTCTGAAATAAGCTCTAAATTTATTGTTAAAATCTCCATTTACAAATATTTCTCCAGCTTTTTCTTTTTCTTTTTCTAATATTTCTGGCACCCAAATCATTCTGTCTTTCAAATTAGTTGCATCTCCTAAATAAATTTTTTTATGTTCTTCTTCCAAATATATAATATATTCATTTTCATTAGAAATGTCAATACTTGTAATCTTATCACTGAAATTATCTTTTTTAGCTAATTTTAATATATTAATTATAACTTCTAATTTCTTTAAATCTTCTTTTTCTAGTCGATTTCCAGGTACAACATTTTCTTCAGATGTCTTAATTCCTATAATTATTGGCAAACTTAATTTTTCTTGAGCTATCTCTAATATATTTCCTTGTTCATCAATATAAGCATATCTATTTAAAACTTGCACATTAAATCTCTTTTCTCTTTCTTTTACAGAAATCTTTACTGTCCCAGGCAATTTTCTTGATATTGATACACTATCTATATAAGCATTTTCTTTTATATTTTTTTCAATATCTTTATTAAAAAATTTAAATATATTTGTATCTAATTTTAAACCCGATAAACTAATTATCATATCTGAACTAATCTGTTTATTATCTATAACTTCTATTTTTCTTATATTAAATATAGGTGATACAAAAGCTATTACTAATGTCCCTACAATTAAAATCAGGCACGTGAATACTGTTAAAACGAATTTTATTCTTTTTCTTTTTCTTTTTAATTGTCGTTGTTTTTTTGATTCAATTTGTTTTTTCTGTTTTTGCTTTTGCTCGTTGTTTTTATTTGTCATTCCTATTACTGTCTCTGTTTCAAAATCAAAACTATCATGTTCTTTCTTCTTTACTTTATTAATTTCTTTTATTCTTTTTTCTCTTTCAACTCTTTTTTTATTTTCTTCTTGCTCAAAAAATTTTTCATTTGTTTCTATAGAGTCTCTTAAATTAGAATTATAATCTTGTTCCTTAGATTTTTTTTTCATTTTACTCCTTGTCCTTTTTTTTATTTTTTTAATATGATAGTAATACTATCATATTTCTTCTTTTCTTATGTTAGCATTTAATTTAAACAATTTATTTTCAAAATTTTCGTATCCTCTTAATATATATTCAATATTTTCTACAGTTGTAATTTCTTTGGCTACAAGTCCTGCAATTACCATCGATGCTCCTCCCCTTAAGTCAGTTGCCTTTACATTTGCACCATATAATTTTCTTACTCCCTTTATCACTGCTGTTTTCCCTTCTGTTGAAATCTTTGCTCCCATTCTATTTAATTCTTGCATATATTTAAATCTATTTTCGAAAATATTTTCAACTATAACTGATGTTCCTTTTGCCACTGTTAATGTTGTTGCCATAATTGATTGCATATCTGTTGGGAAACCTGGATATGGCATTGTTTTTAAGTCTATAGCTTTTAATCTTTTAGGGCCTATTATTTCTATTGTTTTTTTATCTACTTTTAGTTTACATCCAGCTTCTTCTAATTTTGTTATTACTGGTGTAATATGTTCTGAATTTAAGTCAACTAACTTTGTATTTCCAGAAGTTATAGCTGTAGCACACAAAAAAGTTCCCGCTTCTATTCTATCTGGCATAATATTATAACTTACATCTTTTAAATTTCTTACACCTTGTATTTCAATTTTATTAGAACCTGCACCTTTTATTTTTGCTCCCATTTTATTTAAAAATTTTTGTAAATCTACTATTTCTGGTTCTCGTGCTGCATTATTAATTACTGTTGTTCCTACTGCCAGAACACTTGCGAGCATTATGTTTTCCGTTGCTCCAACACTTGGAAAATCTAGGTCGATTTTTTCGCCTTCTATTTTATCACATATACAGCTAATATTTCCATAGTTTTTTGTAATATTTATTCCTAATTTTTCAAAACTTTTTAAATGAAGATCAATTGGTCTAGCTCCAATATCACATCCTCCAGGATATGAAAACGTTGCTTTTCTATGTTTTCCAAGTAATCCTCCTACTAAAATAACAGATGAACGCATTTGTCTCATTAAATCTTCTGGAATTTCAAATTTATTTATCTTTGAGGTATCTATTATTATTTTATTATTCTTTTTTTCTATTTTTCCTCCTAATTTTTTTAAAATTTCAAACATCATTTGAGTATCATGTATATTAGGAACATTGTATAATGTTGATTTTCCGGAATTCAAAATAGTTGCAGCAATTATTGGTAAAGATGCATTTTTTGATCCTGATATTTTTACTTCTCCTTCTAGTTTGTTTCCTCCTTTTATTATGTACCTTAACATTTCTATACCACCTTTCACATTATTTTGATATATATTATGTTTTCTTTACGTAAAAAGTGCATGAATAACTTTTACAAAAATCGCAAATTTACTAGACAAATAATACTGCATGTTTTATAATAGTACTTGTATAAAACTTACAAATTTATATATAAGGAGCTATTAATGAATAGAAAAAAAATAATTATTATTGGAGCAGGACCAGCAGGATTAACAGCAGGATTTGAATTGCTAAAAGATCAAGAAAAATATGAAGTAATAATATTAGAAGAATCTCAAGAAATAGGTGGTATTTCAAGAACTGTAAAATACAACAATAAAAGAATGGATATTGGTGGACATAGATTTTTTTCAAAAGATAAAAGAATAATGGATTTTTGGAAAGAAATAATGCCTCTTCAAGGAGCAAAATCATTTGATGACGAGAAACTAGAAAGAGATATGCCAATAAATATAGGAGGGCCAAATCCAAATACCGAAAATAACGTAATGCTGATTAGAACAAGAATATCTAGAATTTATTATTTAAAAAAATTTTTTGATTACCCTATTAGTTTGAAATGGGCTACTATTAAAAATATGGGATTAATACGAACACTTAAAGCAGGATTTAGTTATATAAAGGCATGTATTTTTAAGAAAAATGAAAATTCTTTAGAAGATTTTTATATAAACAGATTTGGGAAAGTATTATATAGTATGTTTTTTGAAAAATACACTGAAAAATTATGGGGTAGACACCCTTCTGTAATATCTGCAGATTGGGGAGCTCAAAGAGTAAAAGGCCTATCCATTAAAACAGTGTTAAAAGATATGTTTTACACCGCAATTGGTAAAAAAGGAAAAAAAGTTGAAACATCACTAATTCAACAATTTTGGTATCCTAAGTATGGACCAGGAGAATTATGGGAAGAATTGGCAAAACAAATAGAAAGAAAAGGTGGAAAAATACAAAAAGGATATTGTGTAGAAAAAATAAATATAAATAATGGAAAAGTAAAATCAGTTATATGCAAAATAAATGGTAAAGAGGAAGAAATAACAGGAGATATATTTATATCTTCAATGCCTTTAAAAGATTTATGCATCGGAATACAAGATGAAAATATGCCAGATAATATAAGAAATATAGGAATTGGTCTACCATATAGAGATTTTATAACAGTTGGAATCTTAGTAGATAAACTTAATTTAAAGAATAAGACAAAAATCAAAACTTTAGGAAATATTATTCCAGATTGTTGGATATATATTCAGGAACCTAATGTAAAAATGGGTAGAATACAAATTTTTAATAATTGGTCACCATATTTATTAGAAAATCCAGAAAAAGAAGTTTGGATAGGTTTAGAATATTTTTGCAAAGAAAATGATGAATATTGGAATATGACAGATAAGCAATTCATTGATTTTGCAACAAAAGAATTAATATCAATGAATTTTATAGACAAAAATGATGATATAAAAGATTCACATGTAGAAAGAGTAAAAAAAGCATATCCAGCATACTTTGATACTTATTCACAAATTAATAAATTGATTGAACATATAAATAAATATGATAATCTATATTGTATCGGTAGAAATGGACAACATAGATATAACAATATGGACCACTCTATGGGAACAGCATTTGAAGCAGTAAAAAATATAAAAAACGATATAAAAGACAAAAATAATATTTGGTCTGTTAATACAGAAAAAGAATATCATGAGGAAAAAAAATAATGAAAGGAGTTTTATCATAAAATGGAAAAAATAAAAAAAATCATAAATGATAAATATAATATTTTTTTAATCTTATCTTTGATAGGAACAATAATTTATTTTATTTGGTTAATAATTGCAGAGGATTCGAAACCATCAACTTGGTTGGCAATGGGAAATAATTATGATTGGCAATTTTCAGATTTTTTCAGGCATATTATTTATGCATCTGATTTAAAAAATATTTACTATAATCCAGTAGATTCAGCGTTTCCGCCATTTGCTTACTTATTTTTTTACATATTATATAGAATGAATCCAACCAAATATGTAATGGACCAATTGCATTGGAGAGATGCTCAAAATTTTCAATTTAATTTACTTATTTTTTTAATGGTTGAGATTATAGCAATTATTTTGTTATATATTATTATTAAAAAAATTTTTAAAAAAACAAGTGATACCAAAGCATTTATATTTTTATTAGTTGTTTTATTATCGGCTCCATTTTTATCAGGTGCCATTGAAAGAGGAAATCCTGTTTTAATTACTTTAACTTTAATAATATCTTCTCTATACTTAAAAGATTCAGAAAACAAAATTTATAGACATTTATCATTAATTTTATTGGCCATGGCTATTGGATTTAAAATATATCCAGGAATATTTATTATTCTATGGTTAAAGGAAAAGAGATTTAAAGATATATTATTTTTTATATTATATTGCTTTATAATTGTTATTTTGCCTTTTGCTTTTACAGGAGGTATAGAAAGTATATTTCAATATTGTAATAATATAAAATTAATGAATTTGTTACCCCCTACCGATAGATGGACTTCTATAGAATTGTATTACTATTCATTATGTAAGGCATTAAGTTTAAATTATTATGCAGATTTTAGCGAGATTTTAAGATATTTATTCTTTGGAATAGGAATTATATTATCAATAACTACTAAAGAAAAATGGAAGGCAATGCTATTTCTTTCTTCAATTATGACTGTCTTCGTACCTAATGCATATAGATATGTTTCAATATATCTATTAATACCACTAATATATTATTTATGTACAAAAGAGGAAAAATTAAAATTTTTAGATTACTTACACTTAATTTTATTTGGCCTAATATTTACTATTCCAATCTGGGCAATTAATATTACTTTACCATTAAACTTTGCAATATTCACTCCAATATATATTCTAAACATTGTGTGCATAATTGAAGAATTAATTAAACTAATAACTAATATAAAAAATATAAATAGTAAATATAAGCTTTCTCAAACATAAAAAATGGACTTTTTTAAGTCCATTTTTATATTGATTTTGTTATTTCTTGCTTATCTTTATCTTCTTCTAAACCTATCTTTTGACTTTCATCTATTTCGTACAATTTGCTAGTATTTTCTATTTTTAAATTTTCTAAAAATTTATTTTCTTCTTTTTTTGTATCTTTTGTTATAAATTCAAAACCAGTCATTTTTGAAAAATAGTCTCTTTCGTTTATAATAAATTTACTATAATCTTGCAAAACTTTTGTTTTTTCCTTATCTCCTATTTTTCTTATTCTAGGTAACAATATCTCATCGATAATTGTTCTTTCTGTCTTTGATATCTCATTCATAAATTTATTTTTTTCTTTATTTTCTTTTTCTAATTCTTCTTTAGAACATCTTTCTCTATAGTCAAATTCCATATCATTTTCTTCATAATGTTTTTCATATAAATCATCTGATATATTCATATAATCTGTTAAATATTGATTTATATTATCCATACTTTTTGATATTTTTTTAAATATCTTTGGCTTAAAATTTTTTATAACTTTCTTGGAACATTTTTCATCAAACAATCCTTCAAAAACTTTTTCTTCTTCTACTCCTCTTGCTATTATCATTTGTCTTACTAAATTAGAATTAAATATATAACAGCTTCCTCTATTTAAATTGCTATATATATTCATATCAATTCCAATCAATGAATTCATATTATATTCTTTAAACTCTTTATCTTTACTTGCAAACATATCTACTAATGCTTCATTGAATTGCTCATTTTGTTTTTCCTCTATTTTATTTTTAGAGAATAACTTTTTCAAACTATTTAAAAATGTGTTTGATGAAACCATTGATAACTCTGTACCATTTTCACTATAATGTACTGGCTCCTTAGAATATCCTGATATTTTTACATTTTTATGTATTTTTGTTCCTAATAAATGTGTAAACTCATGTCTTAAAAGATATTTTAAATCGCCTTTTATTTCTTTTGCTTTTATAGCGAGTTCACCAAATGCCATATCAAAAAAACCTATTCCATATGGATTATCTTTAAACTCGTCATATATTGCTACTTCCATCAAGTTTTTTTCAACAATATTATTAACTTCATCTTTTGTTAATTTTGTATTTTTTTCAAAAAACTCAAAGACTTCATCCATAACTTCTGCCACGTCAAATATTCTATCATCTTTGTCTTCTGCCCATTCATAGCTTCTTCTTAAAGCTGATAAATTCAATTTTTCGTTGATTAAGTTTTCTCTTTTCATGTCCAAATCAAACTTCAAGTTATATATTTTTTCATATTTTTCTGAGCCAGGTTCATTTTTATAAAGAATGTTTTCTAAATATTTTGTGTAAAATTCATATTTTTTTAACAATATTTTTGTCTTTTCAACATCATTTTCTATTTTTCTATTAGTTATCTGCTTTACCTTATATTTTTCACTCATTTAAATTACCTCTTTATTATTTTAACACAAAATTAATAATCAATGTGATTTTTTGAAAAAAAATTTTTCATCAGATTTTCATCAGGGACGGTCCTTTTTGAAAATTTTTTCAAAAAGGACCGTCCCTGATGAAAATCTGATGAAAATTTAATATTGTTTTCCCCACATTACCATATATTTGGCAGGTTTTCCGCACACTACACATTTATCATCAATATGTTCTTCTTTGAATGGAATGCATCTTGATTTAGCTCCTGTTACATCATGGATATGATCTTCACATGTGTCATCTCCACACCACATTGCTT
Source organism: Clostridia bacterium (assembly GCA_017404025.1). GTDB lineage: Bacteria > Bacillota > Clostridia > TANB77 > CAG-508 > CAG-269. Next base: position 6,266 of record JAFRDD010000026.1, on the reverse strand, counting down.
TAATATATCCTTGATTTTCCTTAAGATTTTTTTCAAATTCTTCCATATTGTGTGCTATAGTTGTTTTTGCTTTTGTGTTTTCTAAACACATATTATACATATTTTTTTGAATGTCTTCCATAAGTTCATTTAGTTTTACATCTAATTCATCTAAAGATACATCTATTTTTTCTGCTGTATCTCTTCTTACTAAAACACATTTATTATTTTCAATATCTCTTGGACCCATTTCAATTCTTACTGGGATTCCTCTCATTTCCCAATCATTAAATTTATATCCTGGTGAATACTGATCTCTATCATCTAACTTCATTCTAAATTTATCTTTTAAGCTTTCATATACTTCGTTACATTTATCTAATACTCCATCTTTTTGCATTTGAATTGGTACTATTACAGCTTGTATTGGCGCTACTTTTGGTGGCACTTTTAATCCTCTATTATCTCCATGAGCCATTATCATAGCTCCTATTAATCTTACAGAAGTTCCCCAAGATGTATGATATGCATATTCTTCTTTTCCGTCTTTAGTTTGGAATTTTACTCCAAATGGTTTTGTAAAGTTTTGACCTAAATAATGTGATGTTCCTGCTTGAATTGCGCGTCCGTCATGCATTAATGTTTCTACTGTATATGTATCTACTGCTCCAGCAAATTTTTCTAAATTTGTTTTTTTACCTTTTACAACTGGAATTGCTAATAAATTTTCTATTGTATCTGCATAAACATCTAACATTTCTAAAGTTAATTTTCTTGCTTCTTCCTCTGTTTCATGAATTGTATGACCTTCTTGCCAGAAAAATTCTCTACTTCTTAAAATTGGTCTTGTTTCTTTTTCCCATCTTATAACATTACACCATTGATTATATTTCATTGGTAAATCTCTCCAAGATTTTAGCCATCTTGAATACATTCTACAAAACATTGGCTCTGATGTTGGTCTTGCATATAATCTTTCTTCTAATTTTTTTTCTCCACCTTCTGTTATCCACGCTACTTCTGGTGCAAATCCTTCAACATGATCTTTTTCAGTTGTTAAATAATGTTCTGGCATAAACATTGGAAGTGCTATATTTTGAACTCCTCTTTTTTTGAATTCTTTATCTTCATAATCTCTAATATTTTCCCAAATTGCCCAACCATAAGGTTTATATGCAATAAAACCTTTAACTTCTGTATAATCTGCAAGTTCTGCTTTTATTACTATATCTGTAAACCATTTTGCAAAATCTTCTTCTATGTTTGTTATTTCTTTAACAAAATTTTCTTTATCTCCCATAATTAAAATCTCCACTCTTTATAAATTTTCTTCTTTTTTTGTTCCATCTAATTCGTCCCTTTCGGGCATTGGAGCCTCCGTTTTACCTTCTTGTTCTTCTATTAATTCATATATAACTATTTGCCTATTTTCATCCAATTTATATTTTGGAAGTTCTGGCAAATCATTTAAAGATGCATATCCAAACATTTTTAAAAACTCATTTGATGTTTTATATGACATTGGCTTTCCTGGAACGTCTAATTTTCCTGCTTCTTCTATTAAACCGTACTCCAATAATTTATATATACACCCATCAGCATTAACTCCTCTTATGGCTTCAATTTGAGCTCTAATAATTCTAGGATTATATGCTATAATTGCAAGGGTTTCTAATGCTGCATTTGATAGATTCGGTTTAGCCCTTTTGTCTATAATTGGATATATGTAATTATATAACTCTTTTTTGGTACATAATTGATATGCTTCATCAACCTTAACAATTTCTATTCCTCTTGATTCGTTTTCGTATTCTTCTTGCATTTCAGTAATAGCTGTTTGAATATCTTCTCTTGATAATTCAAGATTTATTACCAATTCATTTATAGTAACTGCTCTTCCTGCTGCAAAAAGCATTGCTTCAATTATGCCTTTTATTCTTTCCTTTTCCATATTCTCTCTCTTTTCTTTTATTTGGTATTACTATTTTACACTGTTTTTGTTTATTTTTCAATGTTTTTCTAAAAAAACAAGTTTAAAAATTTCTATACAGTAAAACTGCATAGAAATTTTGATAATTTATATATTTATAAGATTTTTCCTTCATTGTAGCAATTAAAAATATATTCAGAATTCTCATAATACATACTGCTATTATAATTATCAATCTTCTCAATGATCCATGAAGATAGTACTTTCATAGTAGTTTTAACATATTCTTGAGGATTAGAATTTATCATTATTATCAATTTTTGGTATACTCTACCTATTTCCCAATAAGATGGAATTTTATTTGATGGCTCTATAATTAGTTCATAGCATCCATTTTCTATTTTACAATCTTTTATAAATTCATCTGAAATTTTTTCTATATTTTCTGAATGATATACATCTGCCAAATCATAAATCTTTTTTATTTTTTCATATCCCAATTTTTCAACTACATACTTCTTAGTATTATGAGTTTTTCTTGCAATATATTCAATTAAAGAGCATGTAAAAAATAAATCATTTTCTTTTTGTGGCTCTCCCATTTTATAATTCCTCCGAACCTATATATTTAATACATTTCAATGCTTGCTCTGTACATAATGCTATTTGATATGTTGGATGCCTAAATTTTGCTAATTCCCAAAATGCTGTTCTTGTAATAATTCCATTCATTAAATCTGATATATAATTATAAACTTGATCATCTGCCATTGCACCAATTACTACATCATACTCATGTTTTTTTCCACTTCTACAATCAATTATAAAATCTAGCCATTCTTCTGTCATCAAGGTGAACTCCTTTATTTTTAAATCTTTATTTTCATTATACTCATATTTATTTATAAATGATGTTTCATATTTTTTGGCCCATCTCACTGCTTGTTCTTCAAGTATTGTACAATAAAATCCAACTCCAAAATCCTTTGTGAATTTTCCTTCTTTTATTTCTGGTTTTTCAACTTTACAGCAACTACCATAATATACAATTTGCATAAAAATCTCTCCCTTATTTTATATAATACATTTTATAATAAAAGAGAATACTTTTCAAGTATTCTCTTTAGTATTTGTCATTTCTTCTAAATCTAATAACTCTTGCCATCTCTTATCTACTTCTTTTTGGAATTCTTCTATCATCCATTCATTTCCTGGTTTAAACATGTGTTTAAAACGTTTTTGTGGTTTTAAAAATTCTTCTATTGGAAGCTTTTTAGCAGGCTTATATGTTATTTTATATTTACCATCTACTATTTCATATAATGGCCAATAACATGTTTCTACTGCTAATTTATTTATTTGCATTAAATCTTCTGTAGCATATCCCCATCCTCTTGGGCATGGTGTGAATACATTTAGGAAACAAGGACCTTCTGTATAAATTGCTTTTTCTGCTTTTTCATATAAATCTTTCATATTTCCTACTGCTATTGATTGACCTATATATGGTAAATGATGTCCTGCCATAATAGTAGTTAAATCTTTTCTTGATTGCATTTTTCCAGGTATAACTTTTCCTGCTGGAGAAGTTGTTGTATCTGCAAATCTTGGTGTTGCAGATGAACGTTGAATTCCAGTATTCATGTATGCTCCATTATCATAGCATACATAAACCATATCATGTCCTCTTTCCATTGCTCCAGATAAAGATTGTAAACCTATATCATAAGTTCCACCATCTCCACCAAATGCTATAAATTTTGTATGTTCATCTTCTGGTAATTTTCCTTGTTTTTTTAATGATTTATATGCTGCTTCAGCACCTGATAAAGTTGCTCCAGCACATTCAAATGCTGTATGTATAAAAGAATCTGTCCATGATGTATATGGATAAATAAATGTAGAAACTTCCATACAACCTGTAGCTCCACAAATAACAGCATGATCTTCTTCTTTTAATGCTCTTAATATGTGTCTTGCAACTACTGGTGCTCCACATCCTGCACACATTCTATGTCCTTCTGTAAATCTTGAAGGTTTATTTGCTACTATTTCTTTTACATTATATGCCATATTATTTTGCCTCCCTTCTCAAACCTAAATATCTATAAGGGTCTTCTACTTTTCCTGTTTTTGCTATTTTTTGTAAATCTTCATACACTGATTCTATATCTTCAGCAGTTGTATCTCTACCACCAATTCCATATATATAATTACACATTGGAACATTTTCTTCATTCACATACATACTTGATACAACATCTTCAAATAGCGCACCACCAATTGCATTTAATGAATCTGATTTATCTAAAACAGCAATTGCTTTTTGATTTTTCAAAGCTTCTGCTACTTCTTCTCCTGGGAATGGTCTATATACTCTTATTTTCAAAAGTCCTGCTTTTACACCTTTTTCCCTTAATTTATCTACAACAAATTTTGCTGTTCCTGCTGTTGAATTCATACAAACTATAGCAATTTCACTATCATCTAATTTGTATTCTTCAAATAATCCATAATGTCTTCCTGTCCATTTTTCAAAATCTTTTGCAACATCTAATATAACTTGTTTAGCTTTTTTCATTGCTTCTGCTTGTTGAGCTTTATGTTCAAATAAATAACCTTGTAAGTCTAATGGTCCAACTGCTATTGGCTCTTTTCTATTTAATAAATAATGTTCTGGTTTATATTCTCCAACGAAATTTTTTACTTCTGAATCTTCTTCTAATTCAATATTTTCAATTGCATGTGATGTTATAAATCCATCTTGGCATACCATTAAAGGTAATTGAACATCTTTATTTTCTGCAATTCTATGTGCCATTAATGTATTATCATATGCTTCTTGGTTATTTTCTGAAAATAACATAATCCATCCACTATCACGAACTCCCATTGCGTCAGAATGGTCATTATGAATATTTAAAGGTCCTGATACTGCTCTATTTACTAAGTTTAAAACTATTGGTAATCTTAAACTTGATGCAATATATATCATTTCCCACATTAATGATAAACCATTTGCAGATGTAGCTGTCATTGCTCTTGCACCTGCAGCTTGTGCTCCAATACATGCAGACATTGCACTATGTTCACTTTCTACTGCAACAAATTCTGTATCTACAGATCCGTTAGCTACAAAAGTTGAAAAATATTGAGGTATTTCTGTTGATGGTGTTATTGGGAATGCTGCTACAACATCTGGATTTATTTGTTTCATTGCAGTTGCTACTGCTTCATTTCCACTTAATCTTTCACGAATACTCATTATTCTTCACCTTCTTCCTTCATTACTATTGCTCCAAACGGACATACTTTTGAGCAAACTCCACATCCTTTGCAATAGTCAAAATTAAAATCTTTTCTTTTTAAAGTTTCTTTTTCTACAGGAATAGCGTTATCTGGGCATACTGGATAGCATAATCCACATTGTTTACATTTTTCTTCTATAAATACTGGTCTTGCACTTCTCCAATCGCCTGTTTTAAATTCTTTTGCATTACCTGCTTCATATATATTTCCACCTATTGTTAGCTTTTCCATAGGTGTTTTTGAATTTATTTCAGTCATAATTATCACCTTTCTATATTTTTTTTACTTCTTTTAGAGCAAGCTCTATGGCTTTCATATTTCCTTCTATTACTTCAGGTTTTTTCGCAAATTTGTGTTTAAAAGAACCTTCCATATCTGCTATAAAATCTTTTTCTTCCATAATATTACTTACTTTTACAATTGCAGCAAGCATTGGTGTATTTGGAAAATATTTTCCTAATGTTTCCATGGATACTTTCTTAGCATCTATTGTGTATACTTCTCCTTTATATCCTTTTAAATGTTGTTTTAAATATTCAGCATCTTTTGTAGTATTTATTACAATTGCTCCTGTTTCTTTTAAACCAGATGTAACATCTACACATTCTAGTAGTGTATCATCAACAACTACTACATAATCTGGTTCATAAATATTTGTATGTATTGTAATTGGCTTGTCACTTATTCTGTTATATGCAGTAATAGGAGCCCCCATTCTTTCTGGTCCATATTCTGGAAATCCTTGGATATATTTTCCTGTGTTAAATGCTGCATCTGCAAGTAAAAGTGATGCTGTTTTTGCACCTTGGCCACCTCTACCATGCCATCTAATTTCTATTAGATTATTCATTAGGCTTCTCCTCCTTTTCATTTCTTTCTTTTCTATTTGTTTCTGGGATAACTATGTTTTTTGGTTTTTCACTATCTCTTTGAGGTCTTTCAGCTGATACATGTTCATATACTGGTGAAATATCAAGACTAGAATCATCACCTGTTACAACTTCTAAATCTTTCTTTCTTTCTTCCATTACATCTCCTCCTTTTTCAT
>JAFRDD010000145.1 GCA_017404025.1 Clostridia bacterium | reverse complement strand
ATTAGATCTTTCGAGAAATGTAAGTCATAGATATGAAGAAACAGTTTCTTGGAAAAATAGTAAAAATATATAAATTTTATAGTTGAAAAAGTGGTCCGTTTTTCAATTATAAAGTGGTCCATTTTTCACTTGACAAATACATAGCCTGTGGTTTCTTCAAAAAAAACATTGCTTTTAATATTATAGCATAAATTTTATGTAAATTCAACTATTATTAAATTTCTTCTTTCTCATCTTCATCTTCATCTTTTTCAATCCCATTATTTCTTAATGTTTCAATTTTTTAACCTAATCCACTCCATAAGTGCATAACAATGGAGTGAATTAGGTTAATTTTAAAATAAGTTTAAATTGTCTTTAATAATTCAATACTATCTACAAATCCATTTCTATAATACTTCTCGCACCAATAATCTAAATAATCCATATAATTCTTATCTAGTAAATCCAGTTGTTTCATTACATATTTTTTATTTTGAATTGGTATATTCTTTAGTATTCTTTCGGTAATTTCGTCAAATTGTATAGTATGTTTTTTATCTTCAACATTTAGAATTGCAAATATAGTTTCAGCTCTATAATCAATCCAGTCTTTTAATAAATCATTTTTTACTTCTCTTAAATTATTCATAATCAATATCTCCATTTCTTAATTACAGTATAAAGCTTCTAATTCTTCCTCAGTATATTCTCTTTGTTCATAATGAAATTTGCTTTTTTCATGGAAGCTCTTATTGCTATAATTATTTTTATTATATTTATTATTACTACGTCGTACATTCTCCGACTCTATAATCGTATTTTCTCCGATTGATGAATCGGACATTGTACGATTCATAGTTTTTCGTACAGGTTGGTGGTTTATTTTTCCAACATAAATGATGTTGCTTTTTCTATAACCACTTCTAATTTCGTATATTAATTTTGCTTCTTCTAATTTTCTAAAGGCTTTAGTAATTGGCTTATCAGAAAGCTTTAACATCTTTTGAGCCTCTTTTCTTGAATAAATAAGGTATATATTTCCGTCTTTATCAAACCATTTATTTTTCATAGATACAGATAATCTATCAAGTAATAGTCCATATAGTAAAATACTATTAGAATCTAAATTATTATATATGGGATTTACCAATAATTCTTTTGGAATTTGATAAAAGACATTATCTAAAACCTCATTTACTTTGTAAGGTATAAAATTCATAGCAATCGTTTTCCTTTCTTAAATATTTTGCGGAACAAGACTTTTTGTTGATATTTAAAGGAAAACTAACTTTGCGGAATTTTTTTTGCTCCGTAAAGATGTTAAAAATTGTGTTGCGGAAATTTTTGCGGAATAAAATATTCAAATTTTTCAGCATTTTTTAGAATTTTTCAGAATATAAAAAAATATGCTATTCTCTAATTTGCTTAGAAAATAGCATATTTGAATGTTTTTGAATTTTTATAAATTCTCTCGACTTTTGCACAAAATTGCAAAAAAATGGTCGAGGCGACAAGAAAATAGCATGTAATTTTAGCTATTTTCAAGTACTTCAACCATTTTTGAATGTGGTTTGAATGCAACTAGCTCTCTTTTTGAGCTTGACACATTTTTTGCACTTTTTCGAAAATATTTGTATTTTTTGTTGCAGATGAAGGACTCATTTTAGGTATACTAGAAATTATATCTTTACTAATATTTATAATTTTAACTAGATTCTCTTTTTTGAATTTTCCATCTGAAATATTTGCATACGCGTTTAGAAATAATATGTCAGATGTGTTTACAAATATAAATTTTTCCATTTGTTTTGTATATTCATCAATATCATTTACTTTTATGCCCATATAGTCTAGAAACTCATCATTTCTGTTTACTCTTCTACATTTTCTATACATAGTTATTACTTTACATATTTCTTTATATATATCATATACTTTTAATACTTTATCAGAATTAATCTCTGAAATTAAGTCATTTATACTTTGTTTATCAAATAATTCGTTTTTACCTCTTTTGGCTTTTGCGGCTGATTGATTATTATAATAAGCAACATATATTTGTATGGTTTTTTCTAGTTGTAAAATATGATCTTTATTATAATCAGAAACACTATTTAAATTATGTTTATAGTTATATTCATTAGCCAATCTTTCTAAAAAATATCCTTTTTTAGCCAATTCTTCCTGTAGTTCTCTAACGAAAGTATTATTGGCTAAGAAATAACTATCTCTAATTTTGGTTTGTGAATTTAAAAACTCAGTTATTTTTGCCCTTAAATCTATATCTCTTGTTTCAATTATTCTAATTGGTAAAAAGACATTTTCTTTTAAACCTTTTTCTGACTTGCTTGCCTTATCTAAAGCAACAACAGTTTGACATCCATTAACTATTGCTGCTGCTGATAAATTAGTGATCTGATTACCAGTACTAATTTTACACTCATCACAAATAAAAACAATTCCATTATGGTAAAAGTAAAAATTTTCTGCTTCATGTTCATCTGTAGCTGTATTAATAATTCCTTGATTAACAGAATTATCTCCTTCATAATTCCTAATATTTTCATCAAATATAATGTCCATATTATTTTCTACAGCTTTTAATATATCTTTAGCTGTTGTAAAACCAACCCAAGATTTTACATTATCGTCAATATTATAACTTGGTGCCAAAGAATTATATTTCATATTAAGATTAACTATATTCTTTTTTTGTAATCTATCAATTTTATCACATATTCTTTTTTTATCTTCTACTTGAATTTTAAGACTATTTCCTGTTAATTTTTTTATATTTTCCAGTTCAGTTTGAAGTGCATCATCTGAATTATCACTTAATCCATCCGAAAATGATACAAAAACAAATTCGTAATTAAATATACTTTTGTTTTTTACAGTATCTCTAAAATTTAAGAAATTATCGTTTGCTTTTCTTGGTTTTCGTCCACTGGTTAATTTCTTATAGCCATTTATTAGTTTTAATGCTGTCTTTTCATCTATTTGTTTAGATAAATTAGTAATTTTATCAGGAAACTTAAATTGAAATAGTTTCATAGTGTCATTCTTATAAATTATAGCATCTATTCCGTTATCTCCATCTCCATCAATTACAATCTCTCCAAGTTCATGTGCATCGATATCCAAAAAATTTAATAAATACCAGTGTGCAAATGCTTTTGACAAACTCATATAATTGTTTGAAGCTTGTATATCTTCTAATTCACTTTTTACTCTTTTATAATATACTTGAAATTTTCCTGTCTGTACCATTTTTATCCTCCATTATTAATTAATTTATATTATGACAAAATATCATTAAGTATTCTTATACCCAAACTTCTCCATTCTTTCTTTTTCTTCTGTAGATAATTCTTTTAACCATTCAGCTAAGCCTGTACTATCATTATTCTTTAAAAATTCAAAATATTTTACCCTTTCCTCTTTGCTAATTACAACAGGTGGAATATCATTTTTAAGTAATTCATAATTTAGTAATAATCTACCAGTTCTACCATTTCCATCTTCAAAAGGATGAATCTTTTCAAATTCAATATGGTATCTTGCAATTTTGGTAAAAATATCTTCTTCATCATGGTTATAATTATAAACAAAATAAGTCATTAAATTAGGTATTTTTTCAGGAGCTGGTGGAATATGCTCACTACCTCTAATAAATACTTGAACAGTTCTATATCCTTCAGTATCTTTAATATCTCTATTTATAGTTTCATTTAATTTCTTAATAAATCTTTCATCAAAGCCATCATCATTTTGTAAATTCTTGAAAACTAATTCTAAGGCTTTTTTATGGTTAATAGCCTCATATATTTCTCTTGGTTCTTTTCCTTCAATTTTAAAGCTATTGTCGTTGTATAGAATGGCATAAGTTTCAGCATAAGTTAATGTGCTTCCTTCAATAGCGTTTGAATGATATGTACTTCTTGTAATTAAATCTTCTAAATAATCATTGTTATTTAAAACAAATTCTAAAATAGTCATAATTTTACCTCTTTCTACAATCTACTCATTACATCTATATACTCAACTGCAGTTAAAACAGTTCTAGGCAAATGTAATTGTGTATAATATTTATCTTTTTGTTTTTGATAACCAGCATAATTCAATTTACAAATTTCATCTTTTTCGATTGAAATAGCCAATCCCAATACATTATATTCTTTAGATAATTTTGCTGAATAAAGCCATAGTCTTTCGGTAGCTTCAATTGGCATTTTTTCATCATCAAAAGAATCTATTTCTACTATAATAATCCAATTTTCCATATCTCTAGATTTTAATAAAATTTGAGGGTTTGGATTTTTAGCAGTATCGATATTTTCAAATAAATCTTCTATTTCTTTTAAAGAAATTATTGGATTTGTTTTTGATTCTCCATAAGTTGTTTTGCCAACTCCAGCACAAAGTTCATTTATCGCTATATTTGTTGCATTTACATTTTTATATTCTTCTTTAACTTTATCCATTCTGCCTTTTAATAAATTATATTTTCTTTTTAAAACTGGAATTTCTATAATATCTCTATCAACTTCACTAACTAAAACATCAGGAGTTCTTCCTAGTAAATAGTCGATTGAAACATTAAATAATGTTGCTAATTTTTTTATAGCTTCTATATTTGGCTCACGCATATCTAATTCATATTTAGATATTGCTGCAGATTCTACTCCTAGCCTATTTGCCACTTCTTTTTGAGTAAAACCATTTTTTTCTCTTAAATATCTTATTCTTTCCCCATTCGTCATGATTTTTTCTCCTTCTTCTATCGTATGTTTAAATTTTATCATATCCATTTTGGAAAGTCAATCAAATATTGATATTTAGGATAATTTTAAACGTATAAAGTTAGATAAAGGCAAAAAAATTTTAAAAACTTTTGAAAAAGGGATTGACTTATTATCCATTTTGGATTATTATATAAATATCCAAAATGGATAACCAAAATTTGAAAGGAGGTTTTTAATAAAATAAAAGAGTTTATTTTTTTACTTATACGTTATCCAAAACGGATATATAAAATTTCAAAGGAGGACAAAAATTATGAATGATAGTTTTAGTGAAGAACTTAAGAAAGAATTAGTAAAACAAGCTGTAAAGAGCTTAGAAGATCCATTTAAAATGCTAACAGTAAAAGATGTTGCAAAAGATTTATATATGGGAGAAAACAAAACAAACGAGATATTTAATCGTGCAGACTTTCCTTCTGTAAATATAGGCAAAACAAGAAAAATACAAAAAATAGCTTATATTTTATGGAAGATGGAAAAAAGGATTGATGTTATATGAAAAGAAAAAGCATTTATACAAAAGCACACTTTGGCGAGCTAACTTTTGCACAAATGCCACATAAAGACTTACGAAATCTTTATAAAAGTAGTATATCATTTTTCCTTAATTTTAACAATAGAAAAAGAGTAGAAATACTAGAAAGTGAGTAAATTATGGAGAAAACAAAAAGATATTATTGGATAAAATTAAAAACAGATTTCTTTAATTTAGCAGAAATTGACTTTTTATTATCACAACAAGATGGCTGTAAATACATAGTTTTATATCAAATGCTATGCCTGCAAACTGCAAATAATAATGGAGAGCTTGCTTCAAGACTGGGAGAAATGATAATTCCTTATGATGCAGATAAAATTGTAAGAGATACAAAATATTTTAGTAGAGATACTGTAATTGTAGCAATGGAATTATTTAAAAAGCTGAATTTAATTTATACAGAAGAAGAAAACTGCTTTAGAATAGCAGGATTTGAAAACATGGTAGGTAGCGAAACTGGTTGGGCAAAACAAAAAAGAGAACAAAGGGAAAAACAAAAATTATTAAGTGGACAATGTCCACCAAATAGTCCAATAGAGATAGATATAGAGAAAGAGTCAGACATAGAGATAGATAAAGATATAGAAAATAATGGATTGAAAGAAAGATTAAATATAATTAATTTAAAAATAAAAAATGAAAAACTAGTACAAGAAGAAACATCAGACTATAATGCATTATTTAATCAAAAGAAAATATTTATTCAAAACGCAGAGTATTTACCAGAAAATCTATTAAATCAAATAAAACTATATCAAATTGCAGTAAAAAGACTATGTGATAATAATCAACTAGAATTGCTAGATAAAGTAACTTTACCAATACTAGAGAAAGTATTTGGTAAGATTTTAAAATGCGAAAAAATCGAGAATATAAAAGAATATTATATTTCAAGTTTAGTAAATGAAATATCAAAATAAGAAAATGGAGGACAAAATTATGAAGAAAAAAAGAAGAAGAGGAAATGGAGAAGGCACAATATTTGAAGATAAGAAAAATAAAAGATGGATAGGTCAATATATATCAGGAATAGCTGAAGATGGAAAAGCTATTAGGAAATCAGTATATGGCAAAACGCAAAAAGAAGTTTTAAATAAATTGAATGAAGTAAAATATCAAATGAATAATGATATTTATGTGGAGAAAAATGGAATTAAGCTAGTAAAAATTATGGAAGATATTAGAGAAGAAAAACTTGCTTCCAATACGATTTCTGGTGGACAATATGCAAGGCTAAAATGGACTATAAATAAAATAAAAAATAGCAAACTTGGAGAAATGAAAATTCAAGATGTAACAAAAAACGATATTCAAGAATTTTTAAATTCAATAAAAGATTTAAGCGATTCATACATTAAAAAATTGTATGAACAATTTGTACAAGCATATCGTAGAGCAGAGATTAAGAAATATATTACATATAACCCAATGTATGAAGTTATTAAGCCTAAAAGTGATAAACAAACCAAAGTTGTAGAGGCTTTAGATATTAATGTGCAAAAGGCTTTTACAGAATATCTAAATAAGGCTTCAATAGAAGATGAACCATATAAAAATATATTTTTAATACAAATGTATATGGGATTAAGAATTGGAGAGGTATTAGCATTAAGTACCGAAAACATTGATTTAGAAAATAAACTTTTATATGTAAAAAGAACACTTACAAATGATAAAGAATTTGCCATTATTTTAGGAAATAAGACAAAAACTTATGCAGGTAATAGAACTTTACCTATCCCAGATTTTTTAATGCCAATTTTTGAAGAACAGCTAAAATATGCAAACGGAAACTTACACAATTTAATATTTACAACAAATGATAATTACATAAGAACATCAGCAATTAATAAAGAACTAAAAAGAATATTTGATGAAGAATTAAAAACAAGTTCTAAAAATATAAGTACACATTGTTTAAGGCATACTTATGGAACAAGATGTATTGAAGCAGGAATGACAGCAGTAGTTTTACAAAGATTAATGGGACACAAAGATGTAACAGTAACTTTAAATACATATACATCAGTATTTAACAAATTTAAAGAAGATGAACTTGAAAAAGTAAATAACTATTTAACAAATAACCAATTAAATTTTGTAAATAGTGCAAAATAGTTTTGCTATTTATAGTATTGCAAGCTTCCTATTTGTAGGTACAAGTACCATCAAATAGTGCTTGCAGAATTGGGAGAACCCAAACCCCTTTAATTTGTTTTAGGGATTTCAAGGAGGATTGATATGTCAAAAGATAAGAAAATAAATATACGATTAACAGAGCAAGAAAAAAATTTAATTGAGAAAAAAGCCAATAAATGTAATATGACAATAACAAAATTTATTTTAAGTTCATGCTTAAAAGATAAAATAGTTATAATAAATGGACTAGATAAAATAGATGTTGAACTTAGGAGAATTGGAAATAATATTAATCAACTAACAAAACTTGCAAATGAAGGAGCCATTAAAACCGTAGATTTAAAGGAAGTAAGAATGGATGTGATTAATATATGGCAGTTATTGAAGCAATTAGCTCAAAAGCAAGCATAAAAAGAATTATAAATTATGTTACACAAGATAAGAAAACAACTGAAGATTTAATTACAGGCAAGGACTGTATGGCAGAGAGTTGTTTAGAAGAAATGTTATATACAAAAAATTTATACAATAAAACTGGTGGTAGGCAATATATACACATTATTCAATCCTTTGATCCAAAGGATAATTTAACACCTAACCAAGTACATAATGCAGGTTTAAAACTTGCAAATACATTTAATGGATTTCAAGTATTAGTTGCAACACATATAGATAAAGAACATTTGCATAATCATTTTGTTATAAATTCTGTTTCATTTGAAAATGGATATAAAATTCAAATGAGTAAAAAAGATTTGCAATACTTAAAAAATTATTCAGATGAAATATGTTTAGAAATGGGAGCTTCAGTTATCCCTAAAAAAGATAAAACAAACTATATAAAAAGAAATGAATATAGAGTGGCAGAGCGAGGAGAAAGTTGGAAATTTAAGCTAATAAATGCAATAGATTTATCAATGGCAGAAAGTACTTGTAAAGATGATTTTGTAAAAACAATGAATAAGTTAGGATATCAAGTAAATTGGACAGATACAAGAAAATATATTACTTATACCACACCAGAAGGTTATAAATGTAGAGATAATAAATTATTTGAAGAAAAATATTTGAAAGGAAACATGGAAGATGAATTTAGAAAAATTGAAAGAGAACAACAAAATAGTACAAGAAAGTCAAGTAGTTCCATCAGTAGTGCAGATGAACTACTATCTAATAGAGCCAACTGTGCTACAGAATATATACGATTGGAACAAGCAGATGAAGGAAGAAAATGTGAATACGAGGGCACTAGCTCGAAAGATTTCTATAGATATAGAGATGGACAACAAAAAAGTGAAGGAAGAACTACCCAAAATAATATCAGAAATCATGGAAAAAGAGTTTCAAATTATGAAACAGAAATTACAAGATTCAAAGGAAGAGCAAACTTTGAAATTCAAAAAAATAAAATGGAAAACAAGGTTGATAGCATTCTCTCTGGGATTATTGCTATCAGCAATATGGTTTCTAACTCACAAATAAATAATAGACCTAGAAGGCGAATTAGAAGGTATAGAACTTTATCAAAACAAGCTATGAAAGAATATGCTATGAAACAAGCTAATTCCAGTGGGTTTGATTGGTTTGATGAAGAGGAAGATGAAATGTAGAAAACTTGCAATTTTACATAAAATATGTTACAATTAATGTATAAGTGGGAATTCGCCCACAGTACATTGAAAAAGCCATATGGCAGGAGGTACATTATGAAAATAGCAGATATTCGGAAAATGAACAAGGAAATTGTAGGTAAGTGTGATGGTAAGAACTTCAATTTCTTTAAAAAACTTTATGAATACTGTGTTTCAAGTTTAGATGCAATACCTGAATCTTTTGTAAAAGAAACCCTTGAAGAGGCTTATGAGCTAGGGGTAATTATGTACGAAGTACATTTTTTTCAGAGGTCAGAAAAAACATATGTAATTTTTGGTGGTGAGACTTTAAATGAGGAGGAATTTGAGAGACAGTATCCATTAGATGAATCTACATTTGATTTTAAAAAAGTTGAAGTGAGTTTTTATTTTGAAAATGAAGGGACTATACGATTTTATGATACGGAAAGTATTTTTGACGTGGGAAGTATAGAAAGAATTTTTGGAGAAAACTTGCTTGGAGCTGAGTACGATATGTATGATGTATCAGTAAAATGTTTCGAATAAAATTATTCTGTCATATACAGAGGTTTTCAAACGGAGCTCCTTCCATTAGGGAGCTCCGTTCATTTTCTACTTACTAAAAAATTTTTGAATGCAATTTTTACATTCAAAAAATAAAACTTGAATGCAATAATGAATGCAGTAGCACAAATATAGAGAAATTTTGAGAAAGTCAGAAAAATAAAAAAGGCTTAAAATAGCCTAATAAAAGTTTAAGGAGCTTGTATAAAGCTCCTTTTTATGGTCGAGGTGACAGGGATCGAACCTGCGACCTCATGGTCCCAAACCACGCGCGCTACCAACTGCGCTACACCTCGAAATATTTAAATTGATTTCTCAATCGCTTATATATAATAGCATAAATAAAAAGAAAATGCAATAGTTTTGAACCAAAAAAATCAAAAAATGTGACTAGTAAATGAAAATGTCTCAAATTTTTAATTTGTTTGTAAATAAAAATGTCTTAAAAATAATATGTTAATTTACAGATTTTAGTAATTTGTAAATTAAAATGTCTTATTAAAAACTAGCTTTTGTAAGCTAGTT
>JAFRDD010000025.1 GCA_017404025.1 Clostridia bacterium | reverse complement strand
CATATATACTTATCATTCCTTTCTCGCCTTCGCTGACGCTACGTCTACGAAAGGCACAAAATTTAATTAAAAATTTCCTTCATTGATTTTGTTACCATAATCTGGTATAATATCTTTAGATGTATAGATAGACTGAAGAGCACGGCGGAGGGAGTGGCGAAAAGTTACCACGTAATTTTATCCCGCATATATATATGTGACGTGTACCTTTTAAGCACAAACGAGTGTAACATATCCCTGAAAAATGGGTGGAGTACGTAAACTTATATTTGTTTTTAACAAATTCCGTTAATCTAGCTTGGTACACATAGTAAATGTCTATACATCTATTTTTATATTTAACACAGGAGGTAACCATATGTTAAATATTTATTACTATAATTGTTGTGGCATCGATGTTCACAAAAAGATGTTAGTTGCTACTATTGCGAAAACTGATGACCACAAAGTAACTACTTATCAAACCAAACAATTTTCTACTTTAACTAAAGATATTGAACATCTTAAACAATGGCTTATTGATAACAATTGTAAAGATGTGTGTATGGAATCCACTGGCAAATACTGGATTCCTATTTTTAATATTCTAGAAGATACCTGCCACGTTGTTATTACTCATCCAAAGTATGTTAGAGCTATTCCTGGTAAGAAAACTGACAAGAAAGACTCTATTTGGATTGCAGATATTTTTAAACATGGTCTTGTAAATCCTAGCTTTATGCCACCTCTTGAAATTAGACAACTTCGTGATTTAATGCGTTATCGTTTTAAATTACTTAATTGTCGCACAAGTGAGAAAAATCGTTTTCAAAATTCCCTTACAATGTCCAACATTATGATTTCTAATGTTGTTACAGACACTTTTGGTAAAACTGCTCAAACTATCTTGAAAAAAATGCTGTCTAAAAATGATAATCTCACGATGGACGAACTTTCTCCATTATTAAGAAAAAATTTAAAAGCTACTCCTCAAGAAATTCTAGAATCTATTCAAGGTAATTTAACCAAAGAACAAAACTCCAAAATGGAAATTTGCCTTGATCATTATGATTACATCAATAAATGTGTAGAAAAACTTGAAGAAGCTATTATTCCAATAGTTGCTAATTATCAAAATGAAATTAATTTATTGTTAACAATTCCAGGAGTTCAAGATGTATCAGCTGTTTATATACTTTCTGAAATTGGGAGTAATATGAATGTATTCGTTGATGATAAACATCTCTGTTCATGGGCTGGTCTTACTCCTCAGAATAACGAAAGTGCTGGCAAAAAGAAATCTGTTAAAATTTCTAGAGCTGGTGTGTATATTAAACCTTTGTTAATTCAATGTGCTAATAATGCTATTAAAGACAAAAATTGTGAATACTTTAAACTTAGATATGAGGCAATTAAAAAACGTCGTGGTCATAAACGTGCAATTATTGCTATTGCTAGAATGTTACTTACTTGTGCATATCATATGTTATCTAAAAATGAACCCTTTAACATTGAATTGTACAAGCAATTAACTGAGTCTAATTTTAAAAGCAAACACACTAAATTAAATATCAATAATGCCATTAAGTATTTAGAAGCACAAGGCTACAAAGTCAGCTAATTTTATTAAATTGTTTGGTTATCTTTAATTTTATATTAAATTTTTAAAAACCGCTTTTTAGGGGTTTTATTTACTATGTGAATTTTCCTATATTATTTTTCAAACTT
>JAFRDD010000144.1 GCA_017404025.1 Clostridia bacterium | reverse complement strand
CAAGAAGAAATAAATAAATCAAAAGCACATAAACCTGCACCAAATCATCCGTGGAGAAAATATAAAAACTAGCTTACAAAAGCTAGTTTTTAATAAGACATTTTAATTTACAAATTACTAAAATCTGTAAATTAACATATTCTTTTTAAGACATTTTCATTTACTAGTCACATTTTTCTAAATTTTTTCAAATATATTATTGACTTATATTCTTGTTTTTGCTACAATACCAGTAATAAATCATATATTTATATGTTTATTTTTTGTTTATGAACTAGATTTCTCTTTACCAAGTTATCTAGTTCTTTTATTTTGTAGAATTTTTTAAAAATTTATGTTATACTACTTTTTGGGGGTTTTTTTATGAGTTTTAAATATGAAAGAAAAATAAATTATTATGAAACAGATAAGATGGGAGTTGTACATCATTCAAATTACATTAGATTTCTAGAAGAATCTAGAAGTAGATGGATGGAAGATTGCGAATTATCTATGGAATATCTAGAAAACAAAGGATTTACAATTCCTACTTTAGAAGTTTATTGCAAATATAAATATCCAGTAACAAGTGGTAACACCATAATTATTGAACCAAAAATTACTGAATATAATGGTGTTAGAATGACTGTTTCTTATAAAGTCACTAATAAAGAAACTGGTACTGAAGTAATTGATGCTTTTACAAAACACTGTTTCACTAACAAAAATCTTAAACCGATAAATATGAAAAAATATGATGAACTCATATATAATAAATTTAATAATCTATTAGAAAAGTAGACGTAAAAATCTACTTTTCTTTTTTCATAATCATTAATATTATCAGCCAAAAAATTCCCAATACTATACTAATATCAGCTATATTAAATTTAGGAAAATTTAATATACTAACATCTATAAAATCTATTACATAACCTCTAAATATTCTATCTATCAAATTTCCTATGCTTCCTGCTAAAATTAAAATAAATGGAAAATAATTTGGTATTTTTTTATTTTCTTTTATTAAATAAACGATTAATCCTAGTATAATTAATATGCTTACAGTTAACACAATATATCTTTTACCAATTCCAAATGCTCCAGCTATATTTTCTGTATATTCTATATTTAGTACATTTGGTATTATTGTAATGTTTTTACCTATATAAAATATTTTTAGTAATTGATCTATTAATACTATCATTATTCCTAACATATAATGTACTTTTTTCATTTTCTTACCTTCTTATAAATTATAATACTTCCAAATATTATACTTAAAATTATTGATAATATCTGTGAAATTCTAAACTCCCCTAGCATTAGGCTGTCTGTCCTAAAGCCTTCAATTATACTTCTTGCTATGCCATATAAAAACAAATAAGTATATGTTATTTCTCCTGGGTATTTTCTTTTATTTCTATTGAAATATAAAATTAAAAAAATTATAAATGTGCATATTGATTCATACAAAAATGTTGGATGAACTTGTATATAATTTCCGTTTTCAACTATTCCCATTCTAAATAGACTATCAGTTTCCGTACCATGAGCTTCTTGATTAAAAAAGTTACCCCATCTTCCTATTGATTGCCCTAATGGAAGATATGGTACAATGTAATCTACCATATCCCAAAATTTTATTTTTTTTATTTTACAATATACTAATATTGTGACTATAGCACCTATAATGCCTCCATATATTGCTAATCCGCCATTTCTAATATTAAATATTTCCATTGGATTTTGTAAATAATAATCTAGTTTAAATAATACAAAATATAATCTTGCAAATATTATTGATACAGGAAAAATAAATAACGCTAATTCTAATACATCTTCAAATTTTATATTATATTTCCCATTATCTTTATGACATAAAAATAATGAGAGTATTATTCCTGAAACAATTATAATTGCATACCAGTATATTTTTATTCCTTCAAATTCAAATGCAACTCTATTTATATCTAAGCTTATTCCTAATCCTTCAAAATTAATTCTATCCATCTTTTCACCCTTCATTTTTTATAATAACATAAAAATAAAAAAAAAGATAGTTTTATTAAACTATCTTTTGGTGCACCAGGAGGGATTCGAACCCCCGGTCTTTCGGTTCGTAGCCGAATACTTTATCCAGCTAAGCTACTGGTGCACATCACAATATCTATTATACTGTGAATTTTATTAAATTTCAAGTCTATTCACTAAATTTGCTAATTTTAATTCATCTCTGCTGTACCAACTATACTATTAATATCATCTATATTGAATTTTTTCATATAATCTTCAATTCCTTTAACAGTATTAACACTTGTATATGGATCTATAAAATTACCTGCACCTATAGAAATTGCATTAGCACCTGCAAGCATAAATTCTATTGCATCATCACCATTTACAATTCCACCCATACCTAAAATTGGAATATTAACTGCTTGTGCCACTTGATATACCATACGAACTGCAACAGGTTTTATTGCTGGTCCTGAAAGTCCTCCTGTATTATTTGCAAGCATAGGTCTTCTTTTGTTTATATCAATTTTCATACCTAATAAAGTATTAATTAAAGACACACCATCAGCTCCTGCATCTTCTACAGCTTTTGCGATAGAAGCTATATCTGTTACATTTGGAGTTAATTTTACAATTAATGGTTTATCTAAAACTTTTCTAACTTCAGATGTTACTTGTTTTACGCCTTCATAAGTATTTCCAAATGCCATACATCCAGCTTTAACATTTGGACAAGATAGATTTAATTCAACTCCATCAATATCTAATGTATTTAAAATTCTGCAAAGTTCGACATATTCGTCAATACTACTTCCACATGCATTTACAATTATTGCTGTATCATATTTTCTTAAGAACGGTAAATCATTTTCTGCAAAATATTCTACACCAGGATTTTGAAGTCCTATACTATTCAACATTCCACTTGCAGTTTCACAAACTCTTGCTGGTTTATTTCCGCTTCTTGGTTTTAATGAAGTTCCTTTCGTAATTATTCCACCTAATTTGCTTAAGTCAAAAAATTCACTATATTCTCTTCCATATCCAAATGTGCCTGACGCAACAGTTACTGGATTCTTCATTTCTATTCCTGCTAAATTTACTTTTGTATTCATATTCATCTTCCTTTCTTCTTGCCAAAGGAACCGTCCCCTTGGCAACCCTTAAATCTCTACATCTTTTGCATCAAATACTGGTCCATTTTTACAAACATGTTTATATTGTGGAGCTTCTTTAGTACTATCAGATGTTTTTACTGCACATCCTAAGCAAACGCCTAATCCACATGCCATTTTTTCTTCTAGAGAAAGTTGACATGGAATGTTTTTTTCAATAGCTAATTTTTGTACAGCTTTTAACATTGGAAGAGGGCCACATGCATAGATACTATCAACTTTTCCATTTTCAATATCTTCTTTTAGAAAATCAATTGCAAATCCTTTTTTACTATAACTTCCATCATCTGTTGTTAATATAAAATTTGTTGACACATTTTTGAATTCATCTTCTAAAACAACTAAATCTTTATTTCTAAATCCTAGATAAATACTTACATCTTTTCCGTCATTTTTTGCATTTTTAGCTAATTCATATAGTGGAAAT
This sequence comes from Clostridia bacterium, assembly GCA_017404025.1. Taxonomy (GTDB): domain Bacteria; phylum Bacillota; class Clostridia; order TANB77; family CAG-508; genus CAG-269. The sequence continues at coordinate 3,822 of JAFRDD010000144.1, read as the reverse complement.
ACTCCAATTCCCCCGCCAATAATACCTATTTTTTCATATTTTGAATAATCAAAGTTTCCATTTCCTAATGGTCCTACTACATCAATTAAATCTCCTACATTTCTTTTAGCTAAAATTTCAGTTCCTTTTCCCTTTACTTGAAAAATAAATTCTAGTTTTCCACTTTTTCTATCCATATTGTGGATACTTATTGGTCTTCTTAAAAATGGTTCTATATCGTCATTAACACGAATCTCAATAAATTGACCTGTTTTTGCTTGTTCTACTATTTCAGGAGCTACTACACTAAATTTAAATATCCCTAAAATCAATTCTTCTTTAGCAACAAGTTTAGCCTTTTCATTAACTGGCATAAAAATTCCTCCCTTTTTTTCAACAGGGACGGTCCTTTTTGAAAATTTTTTCATCGTTTTTCATCAGGGACGGTCCTTTTTGAAAATTTTAAATTACTGAATTAAGTTCGTCTCTCATACGAATTGCCTCCGCACGAGTAGCTTTAGCATATTCTTCTTCACTAAATTGTTCTTTCCATTTATCTGATTTATATGCACACATTAAACTTCTAGAAGCATTTACTATTCCACCTATTCCATCTTTGTCAAATCCTAGTGCAATATCTTCTGCCTTTCCTCCTTGTGCTCCGTATCCTGGTATTAAAAAGAATGTATGTGGAGCTAGTTTTCTTAATTCTTCTAATTGTTGTGGATAAGTAGCTCCAACTACTGCAGCAACACTACTATATCCATATTCTCCTCTTAAATCTATTCCCCAACCTTCTACTAATTGGGCTACTCTTTCATATATTGCTTGACCTTTTTCTAGTTTCAAATCTTGCAATTCTCCTGAAGATGGATTAGAAGTTTTTACTAATACAAATATTCCTTTATTGTATTTTATACAATCATCTACAAATGGTTTTACACAATCTGTTCCCATATATGGATTTACTGTAACAAATTCCACATCAAATATTGATTCTTCTTTATCTCCTATTTTAGTTTTTCCTAAATAAGCATTTGAATATCCTGCTGCTGTTGAACCTATATCTCCTCTTTTTATATCAGCTATAACAATCATTCCTTTTTCTTTAGCATATTTGCATGTTTCTTTAAAAGCTTTCATTCCTGGTATTCCAAACATTTCATAAAATGCTATTTGTGGTTTTACAGCTGGTATAATATCACAAGTTGCATCTATTAAAGCTTTATTGTATTCAACAATAGCTTGAGCTACACCTTCTAAAGATGTATCATATTTTAACTTTACGCAATCAGGCAGCATATCATATCTAGGATCTAACCCCATTACAGTTGGGTTATTTGTTTCTTTTATTTTGTCAATTAATTTATCTATTGCATTATCCTTCATAAACAATTCTACCTCCGACAATAGTGTATTTTACTTTTCCTTTTAATTTTTTATCTATAAATGGACTATTTTTAGATTTTGAAACTATCATTTCCTTTGTGTAAACATATTCTTCATTTGGATCAAAAATTGTAATATCTGCTATTTTTCCTACTTCAATTGTTCCTCTATCTAAATTTAATAATTTTGCAGGATTATATGATGTTAGTTTAACTAATTCTAAATATGTTAAAGCTCCTGTATCTATTAAATTCATAATTTCAGCAGGTAAAGCTGTTTCAAATCCAATTATTCCATTTGGGGCTTTAGCTAAACCTTGATTTTTTTCTTCTTCTGTGTGTGGGGCATGGTCTGTTACAATTGCATCTATTGTTCCGTCCTTTAATCCATTTATTATTGCTTGTCTATCCTTCTCTTCTCTCAAAGGAGGATTCATTTTTGCATTAACACCTGAATTTAAAACTTCCTCTACAGTAAATGCAATATGATGTGTACAAGTTTCAGCAGTTACCTTTACTCCTCTTTTTTTAGCATCTCTAATTGTATTTACACTAGTTTCAGTACTAATATGACATATATGTGTTCTTAATTTATTAGTTTCTGCAATAACAACATCACGAGCAAGCATTATTTCTTCTGATTCTGGATATACTCCAGCAACTCCTAGTTTTTCTGCTATTGGTCCTGCATTTATTGCTCCTTGATACAATGTTTTTTCTTCACAGTGTTCTGCTAAAAAAGATCCAATTTCATTTGCTTTAAACATAGCATCTCTGAATATTTTAGGATTTTGAACTGGCATTCCATCATCTGAAAAAGCTATGGCTCCTGCATTTTTTAGTTCTTCAAAATTTACTAATTCTTCACCTTTTTCTCCTTTTGTAACAGAAGCATAAGGTCTTACATTGCAAAGATTAACTCTTTTACCTTCATCTATTATTTTTTGCAAAATAATAGCGCTATCTGGGGTTGGTTTTGTATTTGGCATAGGACAAATAGTTGTAAATCCACCGGCAACAGCGCTTAAACTACCTGTTTCGATTGTTTCTTTATGCTCAAATCCAGGTTCTCTTAAATGGCAATGCATATCAATCATTCCAGGTATAATATTAAAATTTGTACAATCAAGTACTTTTTCTGCATCTTCTGTAATTGTACTATCAATTTTTGTAATTCTATCATCTTGTATTAAAATGTCGTATTTTCCAAAAGTATTTGTCTTGTAGTCAATTAGTGTTCCATTTTTCAAAAGCGTTTTCATGAAAATCCTCCTTCACACGTGTCTTTTTGACACTCAATTTGTTTTATTCTATCATTTAAAAAATACTTTTTCAATCATTTATTGACATTTTTTATTTTTGCAATTAAAATAATTTTAAGAAAATTTTAGGAGGTATATTATGTCTGATATTATGTCATATTTATTTGAGACAAACGCTATTAGATTTTGTGAAGAAAACAAACCATTTTGGTACACATCAGGAAAAATTGGTCCTTATTTTATTAATACTCATTTCGTTTATGGAAATGAAAAAGATGCTGTAGAACTTTTAAGCTTCATCGATGATGCTCTTTCTGATAAACTTACTTTACCAGAAAAGGTTTTCCAAAAAGTTCTTACACAATATAATACAAATGAAATATATAAAAATGTAATTGATACAATGAAGAAATATATTGAAGATAATATAAACGTAACTGAAATAGACTATATTTCAGGCGGTGAAAGAAGAGATTGGTTCTTTTCTAATATAATTGCATATTTATTAGATAAACCACACATTTCAATTTATAAAGATTTAGGTACAGTTGTAAGTGATAGTAAATTTGAAAATTATCAAGTTGTAACTTCACTTGATAATAAAAAAGTATTACATGTTGCAGATTTAATAACAGTTGCTTCTAGCTATATAAGAGCTTGGATTCCTGCTATTAAAAACTTAAATGCAACTATATGTTGGTCATGCGTTGTTGTTGATAGAATGCAAGGTGGAAAAGATAAAATTGAAGCTGAAGGGATAAAATCACTTTCACTTGTTCAAGTTGATAGCAATTTATTCCAAAAGGCTAATGATCTAGGAATAATTAATGAAGCTCAGGTTAAAATGTTAAATGATTTCTATAAAAATCCAGATGAAACTATGAGACAATTTTTAATAAATCATCCTGAATTCTTAGAGAACTCTTTAAAAGCTGATGAAAAAACTCAGAAAAGAGCTAAATTATTAGTTGAAGGAAATTTGTATAATTTATAATTTGAAAAGGCTGACTTTTTAAAGTTTCAGCCTTTTTTTGATTTTTTTGGTTCAAAACTTGTGACTAGTAAATGAAAATGTCTCAAAAAAGTATTGTATTTGTAAATGAAAATGTCTCAAAAACTGAAGTTATTAACTTAACTTCTTTTTTTGCGTTTGTAAATAAAAATGTCTTATAATACCTTCATAGAATGGAGGT
>JAFRDD010000024.1 GCA_017404025.1 Clostridia bacterium | reverse complement strand
TAGGTTTATACAAAAATATTATATCATATTATGTAAATATAATAATCCTTTACTACTTTACATTAAATTTTCTAAACAATCAGTTATTTAATGTAATTTAAACTTATAAAATTGATTGTTAAATATATTATACGAGGAGTAACGCTATGAGAAAATATATTCATATATATATAAGTGAACTTATAAGTACTTTGCAATATATGTTAAACATATTATTTAGATTGATTAATTTTATATTATTAATTTTCATATTTATGAATTTATGGAATTATATTTATGATAATCCAAATGAATTAATTAATGGCTACTCTAAAGCTCAAATGATTTGGTATGTAATATTAACAGAAATTATATGGGGTGCAACAGATGGTAGAAGATATTGTCGAAAAATCGTTACTGATGTAAGAAGTGGAAATATTGCATATAATATTAATAAGCCTTATAACTACATTGGTTATGCAATATCTAGTCATTTAGGTGAAACTACAATCAAAACAATAATTGCACTTGTAGTTGGATTTACAATGGGATTACTTTTTTTAAAAAATTTCCCATTACTCTCTATAACTGGTATTCTAATAGTTATTTTATCTGGAATATTAGCTGTACTAATAAATTCATTGCTTGTAACTTTTATCGGACTAATTTCGTTTATAATTGAAGATTCTAATCCAATATTTTGGCTATATAGCAAAATGATATTAGTACTAGGTGTTTTATTTCCTATTGAATATTTTCCAGGTATACTTGGGCAAATTATGAAATATAGTCCAATATATGTAACTTGTTATGGCCCTGCAAAACTTTTTGTGGATTTTAGCTATTCATCTGCAATTGAAATTCTTATATTTCAATTAATATATTTAGGAATTGCTTTACTATTGTGCTATGCCCTATATAGAAAAGGAGTGAAAAAATTAAATGTTACAAGCGGTTAAAAATCAATTAAAAATAACTCTAAAAACTATTAAATATGGTTTAATGCGTGAAATGTTAAATAAAACTAGTTTTATTATGAATATTGTTTTTATGATACTTAACAATGCTAGTTTCATAATTCAGTGGATTGTTATTTATACATTAAAAGAAGATGTTGGTGGATACACATTTAACCAAGTTTTATTACTTTGGGCAATAGCCGCATCAACATATGGTTTTTCACATTTCATTTTTAAAAAATCATATTATCTTTCTGATATAATAACTAATGGTAAGCTTGATAGTTTTTTGGTACAACCTAAAAATGTGCTAATATCTGTTATTACTACAGATGTTGAAGTATCTGCATTAGGAGATATATTATATGGATATATTGTTCTTGTATTAAGTGGATTAACAATAACAAAATTTTTGTTATTTACACTTTTTTCTATAACTGGTGCTATTATTATAACAGATATTGCAGTATTACTTGGTAGTTTAAGTTTTTGGTTTGGAAAATCAGATATGATTGCAGATACAGGTAGTAGCTTAATGACTAATTTTGCAACATATCCAGATGGAATTTTTAAAGGTATTTCTAGAATATTACTTCTTACAATAATTCCAGTTGGTCTTACCTCTTATTTTCCAGTATGGATTATGACAAAATTCGACATATCACTTACTTTTATAATAATTGTTGTAACATTCTTACTTACATCATTTACATTTTTTGTATTTTACAGGGGACTTCGTAGATATTCTTCTTCTAATTTAATGATTTCAAAAATTTAAAAATCATGGGTGAGTAAATTAAATATTCCTCACCCTTTAATTTACATTTATTATTAAAATATCTTAGTATTTTTTAAATATTTTTTTTATAGTATTTATAAATTTTATAAAAAAATTTTGTTTATATTTAACCATTTGTGTAGTATCATTATCAACTATTAAATTCTCTTTTTTTTCAGTTTTATCATTAAAAAGATTACTATATTCATATTTTTTTCTTAACTCATCTTGAAATTTCTTTTCATTATGATTTAGTGTTATTAAATATAACTTTCTTTCCTCATCAGAATTACAAATGTAACTATAATAAATAAAACTTAAAAAACCTTTAGTTTCATCCATTATCTTAATATCTTCAAAGTTCTGATTTGGCTTTATAGTAAAGATATAATTTGGATCTTTCTGTTCTTCTAAAAAGGTAATTGTTTTTTTAGGTATTTTATTATATTCATCAATTTCAACATTTTTTAAAATTTCTAGTACTTCTGTAATAGCCATTCTATAATTATTACTTAATGTCATAATTTCTATCCTCTTTCTTTATCATTTGAGTTTTTCTTTTCTTTATAAAATCTCTAATTGCTTTAAAGGGATTATTACCTATTCTATATGAATTATCTCTTGATGATACAATAGGGATAAGTTTTCTAAGACTAAATTTATTGTTATAAATATTTTCTTGAGAATTTATTTTTTCTAATCTTTTAATCCTATAATTATTCTTTTCTTGTCCGAATTTTTTGAAATCAAATGATGTAATATCTTCTATTATTGTATCAGTCAACAAAAAGTCAGATACATTATTTTCAATTTTATCAAATCTCTCAATTTCTTCTTCTGAAAATTCAATTGGTAATTTATAATGTTTATAAGAATTAAAATTTATAATTCTTTTTATTAATTTTCTTTTGTTCTCTTCACTTGGATCAATTTTATATTCTTCCCTTAATTGCTCTATTGTCTTTTCTTCATTTCTATATATTTTATGTAAATCTACGAACACAACAGGTAATTTTTTCCCTGTTGCTATTTCAAAATCAGATATTGCTTTTTTTATATTTTGAGCTCTTTCTTTTTTAGTAACTGATGCATCAGGAAATTCATTATCGTCCATTAGCATTTGTCCACTTTGATTTTCAATAATATCACCATAGCTTCCAAAAACAACTATATAATCAGGTTGCTTTCTTATTCCATCTTGAATTCTCTTATAATCCATCTCGTTATAAGGGCTAATAATCTTTCCCCTAGAATTTCTTTTTCTACCTGTTTGACCAATTTGAGTATCAGGAGTATAGAATGCTAATGCCCTCACCGCTCTAGATTTAATACTATCTGATTTTGAAAATAAATCTGCACTTCCAGATAATTCAAGAGCATTTGCACTCATATTATTAAATCCAAAATATAGTTTTGGACAATTTGCTCTTCCCATCATATCATTTCTAATAAATGATGTACTAATAATATCAGAACTTAAAGAAGGTCTATTCCAACTATCATAATAGTTTTCATCTTCATTTTCGCAATATGCTCCAACACTAGAAATAATCATAGAAAAATTCACTCCTGCATCAAGTACATTAATTCCTTCTAAACCTTTAACTTTGCATGGCTTTAAAGAATTAAAATCTACATTTGCTACATCATATTTTTTCCCATATGTAAATTTTAGCATACTTTCAATTGTATGTGAATCTTTAATTCTTTCTTTTGGTGTAATTCCATAATCAAGTAATTTAGCTAATTTTTCACTATTATCTTCATTTATAATTGCTTTCAATGTTTTAACATAATTTTTTAAAAATAATTCGCTATATTCATTTCCAATATTATCTATATCTTCTCCATATTTTAATACTAGGTTTTTAGCCTCATCTAATGATAATCCAAGAATGTTTTCACAAGCCATTAATTTCATTTGTTCGTTTAATTCTAATTTAGCAATCTCTGGGTATTTTTCTAAAAGAAGTTCTTGATTTCCATTTTTTATTAATACAGTTACCTCTTCCTTTTTGTTATCTAGACTATCTAAATCTTCTTTTGTATAAATTTCAAAATAATTCTTATTTGATAAAACACTTACTAATTGATTATCATAACTTAATTCGTTGTCTTTTAATAAATCTCCAAACTTTTTCTCTTTAACATTTTGTAATATTTTATTTAATGGTCCCTTCCATTCCTCATTTTCAGGATATATCCTATTTACTAACTTCATCATATTTACTAGTTCATTACTATCTAATTTTGTCAAGTCTTCTTGAAACTTAGGAAATGAAACTATATACATTAATTGTTCAACAGAAAAAACATTAATAAAATTTGCCTCTAAAAATTTAGGATTTATCATATATAAAAAATCTTTATTAATATGTACTGTTTGTTGTATTTTACTCATTGCTTCAGGATTATTGGCTAAACCTGTATATGTAAAAACTTCATTTAACTTATCTAATTTTAATTCATCATTACATATTGTTTTCCAAATCCTATACAAATTTTCTTTATGTTTTTTTGTGTTTTTAGCTAAATCAAATAATTTATCTATATATTTATCTTGAAATTCTTCATATTTTTCAACCTTAGTAGAATTTGAAGAAATTAAGGAAAATATTTCCACAGCTGTTTCAGGTGCGTCTGACAACTTTTCGAAAAGTTTCTCTAATGATAGTTCGCTACTTAATCTATACATAAATCCTGTTTTATCAATATAATCAATTACTTCAGAAAAATTTTTAAATAAAGTAACATCTTCTCTATTTTCAATTACAAAACTAGGAGCATCAATAATATTTAAAACAATTTTTTTACAAAGTATTTCTATTAATCTAGGATTATCTCCTGCTTCAACTCTTAATTGTTTATAAATTCTAAAATCTTTATCTTTACTACTTCTATAATGTAAAATTTTTTTATTGAATTCAATCTCATCTTCTTTTAATTCAGAATAATTTTCCACTGTATTCCTCACTTAATTCTTAATTTAAATTATTTTTAGCTTTTAATCTTCATTCGTTGGTAACATGTTATCATAAATTCAAATTTTTTACAAGTAATTTTCGAGGCTATCTTTTACATTTTTCACCAATTAAGTTAGTAAAACAAAAAACTCTTATAGAGCATTTTGGAGAAGAAATTTGGAATGAATTAACGGATAAAGATATAAATGAACAAACACGAAAAGTATTAGAAAAATTTTAAGAATAAAAAGTTTTTTATGATGTCAAAAAATAAAAATCAAAAACCAAAATCGCAACTTTAATTAAATAAAATTTTAACAAATATTTGTTTGCTTTTTTGCTGCTTTATTGTAAAATGTATGTTATACTAATTGATATAGGAAATGATGATAAGCAGATGTGGTTTTGCCACCAATCTTTACGAAACATCGTAGGAAAGGTGGTGATGTTTATGGTTGAAGTGATGCTATTTTTAATAATATCCCTAATGTTATCTTTAACATTAAACGTTGCCTTGGCATCAGTTCTGTATAAGAACTGGGTTAATAAGCAACTACATAAATAAAAAAAGCTCACATCTGTAAAAATTTGACGATTTAGATGTGAGTTTTTCTATCTATATCGGCAAAACCACGTTTGTGGAATTGTCATTTCCTATATTTATTATACTTGAGATTTTAGAAAATGTCAAATAAAATTTCGAAAAATCCGTTATTTATGATTAATTTATGATAATGTCTTAAGTAGTAACTTTAGAAAATGTCCCAACTAATAAATAAATGTTCCCTAAAAATCAAATAATAATTTTATTATTAAGATTTTTAGGAGGATATATGAGAAAGGTTGAGTTAAGAAT
>JAFRDD010000143.1 GCA_017404025.1 Clostridia bacterium | reverse complement strand
TTGTATCAATTCCAGCATTGATAGAAGTAAACATACCAACATTTAATTCATCATATCCATGACTGCTTATTTCAATCAATTTAATTACAATATCATTAAATGTTTCAATTCGTTTTATTGCATTTCTTAAATCTCTTGCAGAAATATCATTTAATGAAGTAAATGTATTAAGAGCAGAATATATTGTAACATCTTGTGATTTCTTATCAAATAATGCAGCAATTGATGCAGTATTCAATTTTTCATTACTTATACTTACATTAGGTATCTTATTTATGATACTTAATATTTCTACATATAATGAAACTTGTTCTCTAAAATTATTAAGACCTTCAATAAGTCTTCTATTATCACTCTTTCTAAATAAATCTAATATACTTCTCTTCTTTGTTTCATTTGGAGATATTGTAGAAATAGTTGAACGAATTCCATCAATTATTGTATTAATCTTAAATGATATTGATTGCTCAGCTGAGAAATATCTATCATATATAGATTCAATTTCATCAAGTAATGGATATATAGAATCTATTATATATTCTAATATATCTTTATATAATGACATATATGTAGTAAAATGCTCAAGATATATATTTCCTGATGCTAATGATTTAATGTCATTTTCATTTTTACTAATTAATACGCCATTAAGTATAAAATCTATATCTGAGAATATACCAGCAGAACCATGAACAGATTCTTTATTTGAATAAGTAACAATATCATTCAATATAGCTTTATTCTTCAATATCATATCTGAATATTTAATTAATGATTCAAATACTGGCATTATTCCATTAATAAAATTACTGTAAATTGGTAACATATTTACATCTTCATTTGTAATGCCTGAGAATCCAGCTAATGTTGAACTTATTATTCCTGTTTCATTATTCAATAGTTTCTTAATATTTTCTAATGCATTATCTACATTCTTTATTTCAACAAATTTAGAAATTGAATCTGCTATTCCACCAACTAATGTAATAGTATCATTAAGTTGCATAGCAATATTTGATAATACATTATCACCATTAAAGTAATCAGGATACTTATCAACTATAGCAATTATTGTATCAACTGTTGTTGTCAATAAAGTTTCAATATTTTCTTTTGCTCTTGTAATATCATTTGCATTTATTAAATGATCTTTACCATCAATTGTAACTTTACCACAAGCCAAATTAATTATTGAATTTGCAATTGAATTTATGATGTCAGTAACTGGCTTCATACCTTCAAATATACGCTTCATTGTGTCAGCATCATACTTCTCTTCATATTTAGCATATGCAAGTAATAATGCTTCAGCTGTTATAGTAATTATTCTACTAATGTTGTTAGCTGCATTAGTAAAATCTTGTTCTCCAAGTTGTCTCCATTTAGTTGCTTTACCATTTTCATCATATTCAGTAGCAACTTTTAATTCAGCCATATTACTTATTCCTGTTGCAGTCTTACCAATAATATCACCAATAGGAGTAATTGCATCTATAACTTCTTTAAGTTTATCTGGAGAAAACATAAATGGCATTGCTGCTTTTATACCTTCAATAGATGCAGTCAATATTCTTTGAATATTAGCAGATACTACTTTAAAATCTTCATTACCAATAGATACCCATTCAACAGCATTACCATTGTTATCATATTTAGTAACAAATCTTAAATTAGCCATTGATTGAACGCCGCTTGCTAAATTAGAAATCATTTGTCCTAACTGCATTGCTCCAGCTAATACTTTCATAAATTTAGAATCAGACTCTTTAATATTCATTCCAAGGAATCCTGTACTTTGCATTACAGTATCAAATAAGCCAAAGTATTCAGGGTCTGAAGCTAATTTCAATATTGGTTGAGCAGTAGCAGTTATGATTTCACCAATATGCTTAATAGCTAAATTAATATCATTTTCATTTAATTGTCTAAATGCAACTGGTTTTCCTTCATCATTCCATCTTATAGGAACCATAAGTTTAGCAAATGCACCAACACCACTTGCAATATTTGAAATCATTTCTCCAAGTTTAGATGAAGCATTTAAAACTTTTGTAAAATCACTTTTACCTGTCCACCAATTATCTCCTTGAAGTACCTTCATATAATCAGCTGCACTAAACTTAGTTCCATCAGCTAATGTAATTTCTCCCTTACCTGAAGCTATTCTTGCTATTGCACCACCAACAGTAAGAATGATTGTACTTATATTTTTAGCAGCTGCATCAAATTCTTCAGATTTCATAAGATGATAGCTTATTGGTTTACCATCTTCATTCCATCTATCAGGAATCATTAATTGTGCATATGATTTAACACCTTCTGCAATACTACTAATTACTGTACCTAATTCTTGTGAGAAATATAATGTCTTAAGTAATGTCTTAACATCAATCTTCTTAATCTCCTTAGATGCAGATAATATTCCAGATGATAATGTTGTAATTAATGCACTGATATTTGAAGCTGCATTTTTAAAATCATTCTGATTTAAATGTCTATATGATGTAGGTTTTCCATCAGGACCCCAAGATGTTGCAATCTTAAGGTTAGATAAACCTGAAACAGTAATACTAAGTAAAGCCAAAGCAGGAGCAATTGCTAATATCAATGCACTTATCATAATTCCCTTTGCAGTAAGAACTGCAAGTTTAAGAGGATTAATAGGAATACTTTGAATAGTATTTATAAAACTTGTAAATACTGTCTTTATAGAATCAGGATTCTTTACTGTTTCAGCAAGTTTAATTGCACCAACCATTGCAACAATTGTTACAGCAAGACCCAACATCAATACTTCAAGCATTCCAATTACAAGTGTACCAATTGCAATTAGCGGAACAAGAGTAGGAATACCAGCAATAGCAGCTATACCAATCATTCCAAGGACACATAATTCAAGTAATGCAAGTTTATTAATACTATCCTTCTTAACAGAATTCAATATCAATAATGCAGCTGAAGCAACCATCATTGTTACAGAAATCATGCCCATTACTAAACAAGCAATTGCAGCATCTGCAAGATTGATTCCTTTAGGAATAAACTTAACAATAGCAACCATTAATCCAATGATTACTTCCAATGCTAAAAGTTTAGGTAAACTTTCCCAACTTACAAAGTTAAGTAATATTAATGCATTGGCTGCTATCAATAATGTTCCAGCAATAGCTCCCATTAATACACTTGCTTTTAATGTTTGACCTACAGTCAATTCTTTTGTTACTAATTTGATAATAAATATCATTCCAGCAACAGCTAATTCTAAGCAAGCAAGTTTACCAAGGCTTTCCCAATTTACAAAATTAAGTAATATTAATGCATTTGATATAATTAATATAGTAGCAGCAATAGCTCCCATAATGATTGCTGCATTAATTACTTGGGCTCTGTCTAATCCCTTATTGATTATCTTAATTAAGAATATCATTCCAGAAACAGCAAGCTCTAAACAAGTAAGTTTCAATAAACTTGACCACTTAACAAAATTCAATAATAATAATGTAACAGTTGCAACAAGTATTACACCAGTAATTCCTGTCATTACTGTAAGTGCATTCTGAATTTCAATCTTATTTATTACTTTTGGAATCATTACAACCATTCCAACCATTATGCTAATTAAAACCTCTAAAGCTAAAAGTTTAGCTAAACTACTTGGTTTTACAAAATTAAGCAATAATAATGAAGCGGTTGTAACAAGAAGGAATAAACTTATTCCTTGCATCATTAAGTTAGCATTTATAATATCTGCTTTGTTTAATCCACGACTTACTGATTTAACAATAGCCATCAATGACCAAACAAATGTATCAATTAATGCAACAGCTAATAATGCTTTCCAACCATATTTATCAACTATATATGTTGTTAATGCTAATGTCAATCCGCATGCTGCAATAAATACTGCTGTTTCTAATAACTGTCTTTCAGCAAACTTCAATGGTCCTCTTAATATTAAGAAAGGTGCAAGCATTGTAGTCATGAACAAACCAAGAAGTAAGCCGAAAGCTAATGCGCCAAATACTAATCGTTTATCAGCAACAAATAATGCACCAACCATCATTATGAATGTAGATACAGCCATAAATGCTACAACTTGTACAAGAGTTACTGCTAACATTCTAGCAAATCTACTGAATAATACTATAGGCAATAATGTAAGTGTCATAAATGCCATAAGTAATAATCCAAATGCTAATGCATTTCTAACAAATCCAGCATCATTTACAAGTCTAGCTCCAATAAGCATTATTAATGTACATGTAACTACATACCATAATACTGTCTTTATAGTTTTTGCAACATGTTCTTTTAATAATGCAAATAACATTATTGGTGTAAGTGTCAACAATATGAATGTACCTAATACAACACCAAACATTAATGCATTATGTACAAATGTTGGAGAACTCATAAAGAATGCTCCAATTGACATTATGATTGTACATGTAATTATAAGGGCAAGTATTGATTTAGAAATATCTGTTGCCTTTCTAACAAATAATCCATAAATCATAAATGGTGCAAGTACTGCAGCAATAAACAATCCAAGTACAACCCCAAATTTTAATGCAGAACTAATATTGATGTAATCAATTACATATGAACCAATTAACATCAATAATGATGACATTATAACTACAGAATTTATCTTATTGATATTTTCAAATGTATCTTTACCAGAAACTAATGCCATTAATGATATAGGCAACATAAGCATTGTCAAAAATGCTGTAAGAATAAATCCAAACTTAAGTGCAGGTTCAACTATATCTTTTGCATTTACGATGAATGCACCAAGTATCATTACTAAACTTAATCCTGCAATAAGTCCAAATAAACTTCCAAGACTTGCTTTAGTTTCTTTTCGTGCAACAATCAAATTTATTAATGCCATTGGAACCATTAATTCCATTAAGAACAATGATAATGTTGCACCGAATAATAATGATGCCTTTATTAATTCAGGGTGCTTATAGATTATGTAACCACCAATAAGCATCATTACAGACATCATAGTAATTGCATCAATGATGTCAGATATATTTGAAGTTGATTCCTCAATTACTTTCTTATCAACCTTAGCTGCAGATGTTGCAACTTCAGTTGTCTTATCTGATGTTTGTTTTATTGCATCTAAATCTTTATCATGTTCAGATATTGTTTTAGCGGTAATAGCAATATCATCAGAATATAATTTTCGTAATGATTCAAGTTTTTCACTAATTACATCTACTTTATCTGAAATATCTAATACAGCAATTGTATCAATTACTTTATCTAAATCTTTAAAGAAATTATTTATTTCTTTAGAAGATACTTTTAATTCTTTTGTATTTATATTATTGAATTGTGATACACTTGTAAAGAATGAAACAAGAGCGCGTAGATTCTTTTGACCTGTCTGATTTATTTCTGGAATATTATTTACATTTTCAATTGCTTTATAAATAATTCCATTAGAATCAGCAAGTTTATTTATTTCTTCAAATGTACTTTCAATTTTCTGTACACCTTGTAATGCTGTAGCAGTATTTTTATCTGCAGTAAATGTACTTACAGATTTCATTATATCTTTAAAATTAGCAGCATTTGAAGTATCTAATGCAACTGTTAATTGAGAATTGAATATTCCATCCTTTACAGCAACTGCCATTAATTCTGCTAAGGAATAAATACTGTCTTTTATTTCTCCAATAACAGATACATTTTTTGATATGTTTGTATCAATACTTCTTAAGATAGATAATAAATCTTTTCCAAATGTAGGAGCAAAAATAGTATCTTGAACAGATATTGCAGATTTTAATTTTTCAAATGAATCTACATTATTAGAGCCAACAATAGTACCAAGAACAGTTGATATTCCAGCTTCTTTTTCCTTAAATGAATTAATCATAAAATCATTAATACCACCAGAAATTGCTGATTGACTATCATTTGAAGGAGTAAGTATAGCACGTACTGGATTATTCTCGTTAAATCTCTTTCTATTTCCGCTATTTTTAGCCATCTAAAACCTATCTTATATTATATATAAAAATAAAAGACAGACCGAAATCTGTCTTTTTATTAATGAATATATAATAAAGATTAATGCTTTACATCTGAACTACCAAATCCCGCTGAACCTCTTTCAGAATTACTCATTGCCTTTTCATATTCATCTTTACTAATTTCCTCAGCTTCTGTTTTATCTGCCACATTAAGAATGACCATTTGTGTTATTTTATCTCCACAATAAATAATACCATCTTCTTCATTAAGCTTCGTATAGGAAAGAGAAAGATGAACAAATCCTGCATAATCTTCATCATCAACACAAGCTCTTATATCCCAACCCTTAACACCTTTACCTGACTTATTAAAGAAAATACCAGCAGTATCAGGATTAAGTAATGTATGAATACCTGAATTAATAAATACATGGTCAAATACTTGTGGTCTGATACCAGGTGTTCCCTTATCATCAAAAATTAATTTTCCATCAACAAATGAATCAATTGGATCATCAGAATATCTAAGATTATATGCATCAAGAGCAAGATAAAGTAAAAGAATATTCATTTCTTGCCCAGCAACCTTATCTTCTCCATGTACTGCAGCAACTTGAAGATAAAGATCATTAATAAGATTCTTTAATTCCTCTACACTTTTCTTATAAGATTTTGAAAAAGCTTCCAAAATAAATTCTGATTCCTCAGGAGAAGTCTTTATATTAGGAATATAAAAATCATACCCAGCAGCAGTATGTGTTCTTGTAGGTGTAATACCAAATTCATTTAAAATTTTCATAAGCTAATTACTTAATTTTATATATTAATATAGTTAATTCGCAAGAACAATTTATGTCTAAAAATTATTTTTATTTAATTAAACATGTAAACTAATATAATATAGTAATATGCCAGCAAAGTTATTTAATAGTTATACAAGTACAAATGGCACTAAAGCAGAATCACAAGCAAAAATAAATCAATTACAATCATCTAACCCAGATGCTTGGAATTCATTAATATTTGATACAAAGAGACGTTCTATTTGGGCGCAAGGACAAGAATACGGTGGTGGTTCATTAGGTGCTGGAAATCTTGAATTTTCATATTCATATCATAGTGCATATATTACAACTAATTCATCATATCTTAATAATGAAGGTGATGGAAATGCTAGAGCATTTGTTACATCAGTAACTTATTACTTAGATGATAATGAATTCAAACTTGGTTATTCATATGCATATGAATCTGTATTAACAACAAAAAATTCAAATACAGGTGATTTCTTAAGAGGAATTTCTGCAAGTGGACATAACATTACTTATTCTTATGGTTCATTTACAACCAATAAAGCTGGAACTGCAACTACACATACAGCATATCTTGTTGGTGTAGATATTGATTCAACTGGTAAACTTTCATATAACTATGCTGAAGTAAATCATAAAACAAATACACCAACTGCTAGTGGAACAAATCAAGTTTTAAATAATGTTTCAATAAGTAAGTCTGGTGAATTATCATATACATATTATAACGGAACAGTAGGTACAACAGCTGCACCAATTTTTATATCAAATGGTTCATTTACAAAATTAGGAACTGTTGGTTCAACTATTGCTCCCGTATATCTTAACCAAGGAACAATTTCAAAAATTGGCACTATTGGCGATTTAAGTTCTCCTGTATTTGTTTCAAATGGAGATATTAATAAACTTGGCACAATAGGTACAACTGCAGCTCCTGTATTTGTTTCAAACGGTAAAATATCTAATCTTGGAACTATTGGTACAACTGCAGCTCCTATATATTTAAATGCAGGTACAATTACTAAACTTGGAACTATTGGTACAACTGCAGCTCCAGTTTATTTGAATAATGGAACGATTACACAGTTAGGAACTGTTGGTTCAACTATTGCTCCAGTTTATTTGAATAATGGAACAATTACTAAATTAGGTACTATAGGTGATTTAAGTTCTCCTGTATTTGTTTCAAATGGTGATATTAACAAATTAGGTACAATTGGTACATTGAGTGCGCCTGTCTGGGTTTCAAGCGGTAAGATAGTTAATTTAGGTACTGCTGGTACAACAGCTGCTCCTATATATGTAAATGAAGGTACAATTACAAAATTGGGCACGGTTGGTTCAACTATTGCACCAGTTTATTTGAACAACGGAACAATTTCAAAAATTGGAACTATTGGAGATTTAAGCTCTCCTGTATTCGTTTCAAACGGAGATATTACAAAACTTGGTACAGTTGGTACTTTAAGTGCTCCTGTTTGGTTATCATCAGGTAAAATAGTTAATTTAGGTACTGCTGGTACAACAGCTGCTCCTATATATTTTAATTCAGGTACTGCAACAAAACTTGGAACTATAGGTTCAACCATTGCTCCAGTATATGTAAATGCAGGTACAATTTCAAAACTTGGTACTATAGGTGATTTAAGTAGTCCAGTATTTGTAACAAATGGTAATATAACAAAACTTAGTACAATTGGTACATTAAGCGCACCTGTATGGGTTTCAAGTGGTACGATTGTAAATCTTGGTTCTGCTGGAGGTGCAAGTTCCCCTGTGTATGTAAATGCAGGTACATTAACTAAACTTGGCACTGCAGGAGGTGCAAGTTCTCCTGTGTATGTAAATGCAGGTACATTTACTA
>JAFRDD010000142.1 GCA_017404025.1 Clostridia bacterium | reverse complement strand
TCTAGAATTATAAAATTCTAAAAAATTATTTTCATTAATAGTTTCTATATTTTCCATATAATCCTCTAAATAGGATTATACAAAAAAAGAGTTGCGTTAGCAACTCTTAAAGGAAAAATTTATTTTTCCTATTTTTTATTTGCTTAACATTGCTTTAAGCCAATGAAAACGGTGGTTCGGAGGTTGCAAATAATTTATAATATGATATAATCTGTCTAAATTATAAAATTAAAAGGAGTAATCAAAAAGTGAAACATTATATAATTGTTAAATTCAATGAAAATGTTGAAAAAGAAAAATTAATAAATCCTATTAAAGAGCTATTTCAAAAGGCAATGTATATTAAAGAAGTTATGAAAGTTGATATATATGAATCAAATATTGATTTGCCTAATAGATATGATTTAATGATAAAAATGGATTTAAGTAAAAAAGCTTTAGAAGAATTTGATAATGGAGAAATTCATAAAGAATGGAAAGAAGAATTTGGCAAATACATAATGAACAAGACAATTTTTGATTGTGAATAAATTATTAGAAAAGGCTTGAAGGGGGGACGTTTTTAAATGAAAGAAAGAATCACACATTTTAATGCTACAGCATGCTATTTAAAAAAAGACAATTATGTTTTAATGATAAAGTTTTCTAAAAAATGGGGACAAGTATATGCTCCACCTGGAGGCAAATTTGAATCTGGTGAATCTCCTTTAGATTGTATTAAAAGAGAATTTTATGAGGAAACAGGTTTAACATTGATTAATCCAAATCTTCAAGGAATATCATATTGGCAAGATACGGTTGAAGGGATTATATTTATATATACTGCAGATAAATTTGAGGGAGATTTAATCGAAAATTCTTCTGAGGGAAAGCTAGAATGGATAAAAATAGATGATTTATTATCAATTAAGCAGTTCGAACAAAATGAAAAATTTACACCATTCTTATTTAAAGATGAATTATTTGAGGGAAAATTTTTATTGGATGATGAATGTAAAGTTGTAAAATATGAAATAAGAAAAATATAGAATAGATTATGAAGTATGGAGGATATTTTATGGAAGAAATGCTAGACATATATACACGTGATGGAAAATATTTAGGAGTAAAAACAAGATCAGAATGTCATACCAAAAATCCAGGTTTTTACCATAAACCAGCATGGACATGGGTTTATAATTCAAAAAATGAGATATTAGTTCAAAAGAGAGCTATGTGTAAAAAAAGATATGCAGGATATTGGGATATGGCATGTGCTGGACATGTTGATGCAGGAGAAACTCCTAAACAAGGAGCTATAAGAGAAGCAAAAGAAGAAATAGGATTAGATGTTAGTGAAGATGATGTTAAATTAATGTTTGAACATATAGAAGATGAAGATTATTGGGAAATAGGGCAAGTATTTTTTATAAAAGCCGATAGAGAAATAGAAGAGTTTACATTACAGGAAGATGAAGTTGAAGAAGTAAAGTGGCTTAGTTTTGATGAATTTAAAAAATTATTCTATTCTGATAAATGGGCACCATGTAGTGATGAATACAAAAGACTAGTGATTGAACATTTTGAAAAGATTTTTAATTGTAAATAGTTTTTTTAAAGGCGGTATTAATATGAGGATACTTATATTTAGTTTTAGTAATAACAAAGTAAATGAAGATAGTTTTATTCCTAACGAAAAAGGATTAACATTTTCATGTGTTGATGAATGTATAAATGAGTTAAATAAATAAGAAATACAAAATAGTATTAATAAATTTATGAGTTAGTGAGGAAATATTATGAACTTTAGAGAAGCAGAAATAGAAGATAAAGAATTTATATTAAATGCAAACAAAGAAATAAATGTTTTATCAGGCTTAAATGATAGTACTTTTGAAAAAAGAATAGATAAAGATTTATTTGAAGATAGAATTTGTAAATCAATTATTGCTGAAATTGATGGAAATACAGTCGGAATGATATTATATTCTTATGTTTATTGGGCTAATTGTGGTAAGGAAATTTATTTATCACAAGCGTATGTAAAAAGTGAATATAGAGGACAAGGAATTTATAAGCAATTGTTAATAGAACTTGAAAAAAGAGAAAATGAATGTAATTTTGTTACGGATTTAGTAGGACCAGAAAATGAAGGAATGCAAATTGCATTAGAAAAGATGAAATTTGAATCATCTGATTTGATAACTTATTACAGAATGATAGAAAGATAAAAATAGTAATTTGTAAGGAAATTATATGTATAATAGAAAGAAAAAGTCAATAAGTAAATATTTTATATAAAATGAGGAATATTATGACAGTTAATTCTTATTTATCTAGCTTAGCATCAGAATTAGTTTTATCAAGTGATGAAAAAACAAGTATCAATACTTCTATTTCCACTTTAGAATATAGATTAGGGTTGTTTTTTGGGAGTGATATAATAGAAAAGTTTAAATTTGGCTCTTCTACTAGAGATACTATACTTCCACGAAAAGCGGACAGCAATTCAGATATTGATTATATGATAGTTTTTGATAACTATAATAATTATCAACCTCAAACATTTTTAAATCAATTAAAAAGATTTGCTGAAAAATATTATCAAACATCTGAAATACATCAATCTTTCCCTACAATAGTATTAGAATTAAATCATATTAAATTTGAACTAGTTCCGGCATACAAGTCAGGCATTGGTTATTATATACCTAACAAAACTGGAGGATGGATGTATACAAATCCAAATGATATTAATTCTAATCTTACCAAAGCTAATACTAATAATGGTTCAAAGATAAAACCTGTAATAAGATTATTAAAACATTGGAATATAAGTAAAGCTTATCGACACTATGAATCGTATGGGTTAGAAAAGAAATTAATCTCAGCATTGGAATACTCATACTTTTCTTGTACATCGTATAGTGATTATGTTTTAGCTGCTTTTAATGAATTAAAAAATGAGGCTACCTATGGAACTACAATATACAATAAAATTAATAAAGCAATTGAAGATATAAAAGAAGCAATCGATGATGAAATTAAATATCCTTCATTGGTTGAAGGTGAAATTAAAAGAGTATTCCCTGAGGTGTAATTATGGATAAATATATTAATGATGTTGATAAAGATTTTAGATTATGTACAAAATTAGAAAATCTATTAAGTATATTTTATTATGTTAGTATTGTTATATCGTTGATTATATGCATTAAATTTAACGATATATTATGTATTACACTAATTATAATACATGTTTTATATATTATAGCAGATGCAATAAATGATATAATTTTTAAAAACTTTGCTGAAAATGAAAGAAGAAAAACTCTATTATCTAATGCTTATGGAATTGAACTTACTGATAAAAAAGCAATAGGATATTATAATAACAATGAGAAGAATTCAATAAAGAAATTAGGAGTAAATGTATTTGAAAACACTTTTTTTACAAAACGCAATACGAATATAATGATAAAACAGAATGTTATAAAAATAATTGTTGATATTATATTATGGTTAGTAATAATTCTAATAATGAAAGATAAAAATATTGTTTTATGTATTACTCAAAGTATATTTTCATCAGAAATATTAATTAGTTATTTTAAATTGCTGTATTTTAATAATAAGGTCAATGGAATATATAATAAACTATTTACATTGTTCATTACTAATAAGTATTCTAATAAGAATGAATCACAATTATTAGAATATTCATTTGAATATGAATGCCTAAAGAGTTTTGCTCATATTTTATTGTCTTCAAATAACTTTACTAAAAACAATGAAAAATGGACAGCAGATTGGGAAACTATTAAAAATAAAATTAAATAAAGCAGAAAAAATGAAAATAATATAATTATTTAAAATATTATGAAAAAGTATTTAAATATCAAAACAAATGTTTGACAAAACATAATAAATATTATATAATATCCCAAAATATAGATAATTGCGAAACTAAATTATAAAAATGAAGTAACATAAAATTAATAAATAAATATAGTTTAGGGTTAGTAAGAAAAGAAAAATAAACACAGAAAATAACCTATTAGAAATTGGCAATAATTTCCAGTAGGATTAT
>JAFRDD010000141.1 GCA_017404025.1 Clostridia bacterium | reverse complement strand
GGATGGATAACACTTTTTATGACGAGAACTTGATCTCTAAAAGAGCCTCGTTATCCAATCACTTCAATCATAATAATAGAAAAAAGTATAATAATCAATTACTTAATTAGTAATTAACTATTATACTTTTATAGTACCAAAGAGAGGTCTTACAATTGTATTCTTGATAATTTGTTTTAAAAGTTAAGTTGCATAATTATAAAAATGTCCCGACACTTTGATTTTGTGTAATGTTGCATATATCAAAATAGACCTATCAAAGTGCGCTTCCTACTGACCTCCCTCTCCTGCTATTGGGATAACAATTTTTTAGTAGAAATTTGCCAAAATCTGATATATTATCCATATTATTAGCTTTGCCATTAAATTGTTCTAATTATAATACATTAAATTGAAACCATGCATAATTGTCAAACTTATAATTTCTAACTTGCTCTATAAGTTTTTTGGATTTAGCAGATAAATCAGTTAATCTAGTATTTTCAACTAAAGGATTTATATATCTTTTTTTGACATCAAATCCAATATAATAGTTATCTTTTGGTGGAATGACTCCTTCGTTAATATCTACACTCTCCATAAAACTTTTAAAATTATTACTAAGGTTCTTTTCATTGCAATTTATGATTTTATCAATTATTTCAATTTCAGAGTATTTATATAAATCATTTTCTTCAAATACTTTTTTGTTAATTGCTGTTTTCATAGAATCTGCTATAAACTGCATAACTAATTTATCTTTATTACCTTGAAATACCATCCACATTTTACTTGCACCATTTATAAACTTTTCTGCTATTTCTTTATCTTTAAATCCTAGTTCAATAATATTGTCTTCATTAGAAAAAATAGCTAAGTTTGAATATATTTCTTTTATATCAGATACTTCCCATTCCTTCGTAAAACTTATTCCACTAGATAATGTATATTCTAATCTATCTGCTGATAATTTGGGTGTATTATTATCTGCTATTGGATATATTTTGTAATCGCAAACTTCATCTATTTGTATATAATCTTTTTTTAACAAGCTCATTATCTCTTGAGATTCTTCTATAATTTTTCTTGTATCTGCTTCTGTCACTTCCTGATTTATATAATCTTTATGTAAGAAGTCAATGCAATGGCTAAAACATGGTGTAGCAATATCGTGAAATAAACCTGCTAGTGTTTGCTTTTTGTCCTTTGTAAAATTCCATATAATTAATGCTACACCTATACTATGATCTAATCTTGAATAAAAGAATTTATTATTAAATATCTTTGTGTAATCAGTCCCACAATTCATTCCTATTTTTCCGATTCTTTGTAGTTCAGGAGTATTAATATACTCATATAGAAAATTTGGTATCTCATCCACTAATACTTCAAAATATTTTTTTATAGTTGTATTTAAACTATTAAAATAATCTTGATTTACCATTTTCTTCCTCCTTTATATCACTACTCTGTAATTTTATTATGGTTAAAAATATCGTTCAATTAAAAATAGTATATCACTTATATCTTTATTTATATAATTGTATTTAAAAATTAACAATTATAATGTTTTTATAATTTATTTTAATTAATTATATATTTATACTATCTCTTATCTCTACAATAGTTCCTTCAGGTGCTATTAATTTAACTAATTTGCTATTTTCAACCTGGTAAATAATATTTCCGTTTTTTCTTTTAAATTCAATATTATCTATATCTTTAATATTTGATAAAAACTTTTCGATATTTTCTTCATAAAGTGCAAAATGAACTATTCCCTCAGCATCTTTGTTATATTTTACTAATTGTTCTTTTCCTGTTTGTAATTCAATCATAAAACCATTTAAATCCAGCCAAGTATTATAGGCTCTTCCATGAAAATTTATAGTTTCCTTTACTAACTTAAATCCCAAAATTTCTATATAAAACTTCTTACTTTTTTCATAACAATTAGTTTGTATACAAATATGATGTATCTTCATTTTATCCCTCCATTTTTCTATCTTTATTTACCATTACAAGTCCTATTGTATCAATTACTCTATCTTTAATGCTTCTATTCGCCTATAATTCTATCTATTGAATTTTTTCTCATTTCTTTAATTATTCTACAACTATTATCTAATTTTTCCTGTTCATTTTTTGAAAGATCTAATTCTAATAGTTCTCTTACACCATTTTTATTTATTACAGCTGGTACACCAATATATACATCATCTTGTCCATATTTACCATCTTTTAAAAATGTAGAAACTGTTAGTATAGAGTTATCATTATCTAGTACTGATTTTACAATTTTATATAAAGACATACCTATTCCATAATATGTTGCTTTCTTCTTTTCTATTATTTCATAAGCTGCATTAACTACATTTTGATGAATTTCATCTAATTTACACACCTCATCACTATTATTCTTAATTATTTCTGTTATTTTTTTGCAACCAACATAAGCATGATTCCAAGGTACAAATGAAGAATCACCATGTTCCCCCATTATATATGCATGTATATTATTACTTGAAACATTCAAATAATCAGATAAAATATATCTAAGCCTTGCAGTATCTAAAACAGTTCCAGAACCAATGACTTGATTTGATGGAAGACCTGAAACTTTGTAAACAACATAAGCCATTAAATCAACAGGATTACTAGCAACAATTATAACACCATTGAATCCACTACTCATAATATTCTTTGTAATATCTTTAATTATTATTGCATTATTTTCAGCTAATTCTAATCTTGTTTGTCCAAGTTTTTGAGTGATTCCTGCTGTAATTACTATAACCTGTGCATCTTTGCATTCGCTATAATCTCCTGCTTTAATAACCATTTTTTGTGGTGCAAATGGCATTCCATGATTTAGGTCCATTTCTTCACCTATGGTTTTATTTTTATCTATATCTATATCTATTAGAACAAGTTCATTTACTCCTCCTCTATTTAACATTGTATAGGCCATACTCATGCCTACAAACCCTGTTCCAACTAAAACAACTTTTCCTTTCTTCATACACATCACTCCTTATAAATTACGATTATTCTTATTATATAATAAAAGCCTAATAATTACAACTTATTTTGCTCAATATCCCTCTACTCGCCTATGCTGTTATTATGTATTAAAGTAGTTTCTACTTTAATCATATTTGTTATTAAATTAGATTTTTAATTATCCATATAATAACAAAAATTTGCAGTTTTGAAGGTTTTGAGCCCCTACCTTCAAAACTGCAAATTCGAATCTTTTCACTATTTTACATCAATATAATATCTCATTTTGAGTCATCTGAAATTGACATATTATATATTTTCTTTAAATTAGCTCTTGTTATTACAATATCCTAGTTTTAATTATCAGATGAATATATTTTAGGTAATACTATCTAAATCATATTATTAAAAGCATTTATTAAATCTGTCATAAATACTTCTCTAGTTTCTTCATCTAATTCTAATACTGATAGATATGGGTTTAAATCTTCAAGTTCTACCAATAATAATTTTCCATCTTGTGTTCTACAAGCATCTACTCTTTGAATACCATTTTTTATTCCATTCCATTTTATAAATTTTTGAGCAAACTCTATGTCTTCATTAGTAAAATTATATTTTTCTAATTTCCATCTTTGTTCTTTATTTGGTGCATATAAAGCATACTCTAATTTATCATTAATGAAATAAAATGATACTTCATATTTAAAATCTATTGCAGGTTGAATTAATGTAGTTCCATCTGTTAAATTTCTTTCTATCAGTTCATTTCTTGATAAAAATTCAAGTCCTATTGAATCAGCACCATCTTTTGGCTTGATAACATATCTATCTACATTTGGTAGTAAATCTATATTATTTATTGTATCAATCGTAGAAATAACAGGATATTTTTTAGATGTTAAATCCAATAGATATTGCTTTCCACACATATCTGCCTTTCCTACAAATTCATTAAATGTCTTTAAATTACTTGTTTTTACCCTATCTACAAATGAATTGTATATATCTTTAAATCCGCTTACTCCACCTGTATTTCTGAATACAATTAAATCAACATCTTTTTCAAAACTTTCTGAATTTTTAGGATTACATAATACAACATCAAAATAATCTTTTAATTTTCCTGTTATATAAATATCTTCTTCATAATAATTTCTACCTTTTGCTTTATAATATAAATCCGTTAAATATAATATTTTTTTCATATAATCGCTTTTCCTTTCTTTTCTTCAAAGTACTCGTATAATACGCGGATTACATTGTCCAAATTTATTTTAACATTGATGTCATCTATTAAAGACTTAAATTTATTAATATGATAAAATACGCATATTCTTATTTAAAAATCACAGTTTCCAGGTGTTCTTGGGAATGGTATCACATCTCTAATGTTTTCCATTCCTGTAATATACATAAGTAATCTTTCAAATCCTAGTCCAAATCCTGAATGAACAGTTGAACCATATTTTCTAAGTTCAAGATACCAATACAATTCATCAGTTTTCATATTTATTTCTTTCATACGATTTATAATCTTATTATAATCTTCTTCTCTTTGAGACCCACCCATTATTTCACCAGCTCCTGGCACTTCTAAATCTACCGCAGCTACTGTTTTTCCATCTGGATTTTGTTTCATATAAAATGCCTTAATATCTTTTGGCCAATTTTTAACAAATACTGGTCCATTAAAATACTCTGTAATATATTTTTCATGTTCTTTTGCTAAATCTTCATCATATTCTGGTTGGAATTCCCATTGTCTATCAGCTTTTTTTAGAATATCTATTGCCTCTTTATGATCAAGTCTTGTAAATTTTGTAGTACATACCTTTTGTAATTTTTCAATTAATCCTTTTTCTATAAACTTATCGAAGAAATCCATCTCTTCTGGACACATTTCTAAAATATTTCTAACAATATATTTTAAGAAGTCTTCTTCTATATCCATTAATTGTTCCAGATTACAAAAACATATTTCTGGTTCTACCATCCAGAATTCATTAGCATGAGTTTTTGTATTTGAATTTTCTGTTCTTAAAGTTGGACCAAATGTATAAATTTTTCCAAATGCATGTGCAAATGTTTCTCCATGTAATTGACCTGTACCTGTTATAAATGTTTTCTTTCCGAATAAATCTTGTGAATAATCTGTTTTTCCATTCTTTTGTGGTAATGGTTTATCTAAATCTAATTTTGTTAAACTAAACATTTCTGCTGATCCTTCACAATCTGCACATGTTATAATTGGACTTGTTAAATATACATAACCTTTCTCTTGAAAATATTTATGAATAAGAAAAGCTACTACACTTCTCACTCTAAAAACAGCACTAAATGTATTTGTCCTTGGACGAAGATGAGATATTGTTCTTAAATATTCAAAACTGTGTCTCTTTTTTTGTAAAGGATATTCAGGAGCACATAGATTTTGAATTTTTATCTCAGATGCTTGGATTTCAAAAGGTTGTTTTGCATCAGGCGTAATTACTAGTTTTCCTTTAATTTCAATAGATGAACTTATAGTTAATTTGCATATTTCATCAAAATTTGAAAGTTCATTATCAAAAACTATTTGGACATTTTTGAAAAATGTACCATCATTTAATTCAATAAATCCAAATGTCTTTGAATCTCTTAATGTTTTAACCCACCCTTCTAAAATTACTTCTTTATTAGCATATTTATTTGTATTTAAGTATAATTCTTTAATATCAAGTCTTTGCATAATATAAAACTTCCTTTCGTCTATTTATTTTTTATATAAAACTTTTTGCTTGTAAGTTTTCATTTTTCTCCAATCTCTCAATAGATTATAATATATTTTATTATATCAGCAGAAATCACAAAAGTCAAACAACTTTTGTGATTCTTCCAACTTTATTATCATCAATTAAATAAATATTCAAAATGTTTTTTTTTTTAATCTTTTACCAACTGTAGAAATAGCATTTTGCTGACATACTAATTTGCACAAATGGCATCCCACACAATTTTTTCCATTAAGTGATGGCTTTCTATTTTCTTTATCAAAATTAATTGCTTGATGTCCACCATCCATACATGAAATATAGCATCTTCCACATCCAATACACTTTTCATAATTGAATTTTGGAAATTCTACTGTATCTTTGTCAAGTTCATCATTACTAATTAAATTCTTATTTGCCAAGCCAACAAAATCTGATACATTACTATAATTTTTTTCTTTCATATAGATTTTTAACCCTAAAATTAAATCATCAATAATTCTATAACCATATTCCATAACAGCAGTTGTTACTTGTATACTTGTAGCTCCTAATAACATAAACTCTACTGCATCTTTCCATGTATAAATTCCACCCATAGCGCTATAATTCATATCTTTTATTTCTACATCACTTGTCATTTCAGCTATATATCTTAAGGCAATTGGTTTAACAGCTTGTCCAGAATATCCTCCTAAAGATGATTTTCCATTTACTTGTGGCTCTGGAACACAAGTATCTATATCAACATCTGTTATACTTTTTATTGTATTTATTGCAGCTATACCATCTGCTCCACCTTCTTTTGAAGCTCTTGCTGGAATCCTCATATCTGAAATATTGGGCGTCATTTTTGCTAAAATTGGCAAACTTGTACTATGTCTAACAGTTTCTGTAAATTTTTTAACTGCTTTAGGATCTTGTCCAACATCTGAACCAGTACCTTTATACTTCATATTTGGACAAGAAAAATTTAATTCTATTATATCTGCCCCTGCTTTTGTTACTTCTTTAGCTAAATATTCCCATTCTTCTTCATTTTGCCCCATTATTGAAGCGATAATAACTTTACTTGGAAATTCTTTCTTTAGTTTCCTTATCATTTCTAAATTTTCAGCTACAGATTTTTCAGATAGTTGTTCAATATTTTTAAATCCGCATAAATGTATTATCCCAATCTTTTAAAGCTGAAAATCTAGGTGATGATTCATTCATCTTCATTAAACTAATTGTTTTAACAGCAACTCCAGCCCACCCTTGTTCTAAAGCTCTTTTACACATCTCATATTTACTTCCAATAATAGATGAAGATAAAAGAAATGGATTTTCTATTTTTACACCGCAAATTTCTGAACTTATATCTATATCTTCTAAATCATAATTCTTATAATCCATATTAATTAAATTTTCTAATATATTGTTAATATCAATATTTAAAGGACATCTTTCTTTGCAGTTTTTATTTAGTTCCATACATATACTCTTATCTTTAATTAGTTTATATGCACCTTTTATATTATCAAATATTATAGCTCTTATTATTCTTTCTGGATTAATATTTTTATACATTTTAGAACAAGGTGCATCATAGCAAAGAGTACATTTATGCAATTCTATATTTAAATTCTCCATATTCCCAACCTCCTTTTTTACTTATTCGCAATATTTTTATATTACGAATTTTTCTTATTATATAACAAAATACTAATAATTACAACAAACTATCATTTTTAAAAAAATCTAAAGATAAGTATTTTCTCTCAATACTTCTACATATCATATCCAGTGGTCCATATTACTAAATTAGATAATATTTTTCAAACAAAAAACAGCCGTTAAGCTGTTTTTTTGTTGTCAGGATTATTGTTCGAACTTCCTTACCAAATATTCATAAATTATCACTATAACAATTATTGCCACTATCTTGTAAGTAGTTCCAATTGTCTTTGTTATATAGGTTTTAGGTGGGTCTGTAGATAGTCTTAATATCCCTTTATCGATTGTTATGGGATATTCCATTGTTAAACGTATTTCATTACTGTCTTCTTTGTAAGAAGCAATTAGCTTGTACCTTGGAAAATCTTCCCCCTCAATTTTCTTAGAGATAAGAGAATATCCAAAATCCGCTTCTTTTTCTATATCCTCATATATGCTTCTTTTAATTAAGCATTCGAGGTTTGAGATTATCTCTTCTTCGTTTTCCTTAAATTTGCATATCTGATTAATGCTTTTAAACGAAGCAACTGTTAATAGTACACAAATTAAGAAAACTACGAACCGGTACAACTCTTTTTTTTGTTTGGCTTTAGACATTTGTAATCCCTCCCATTCGGAATGTTATAATATATATGTCAATCTGCAAATCCTGACAAGTTTGCAGAATTATCTTAAGAGATTCAAATCAAAAAATACATTGATTTGTATAGTTAATTATACCACAATCAACGTATTTTTGCAAATTACTTAAAATTTTTAATAAACGAACGAATTTTTACTAAGAACTCTTCATTATTTTTTGTTTGAGTCATTAAGTTTAAAACTTGCTCTGTTACTTCAGCTACAGGCATGCTATTCATTGCTTTTCTTAAAGCAAATACTGTCTCTTTTTCCTCTTCAGATAACAATAAATCTTCTCTTCTTGTTCCAGATTTATTAATATCAATAGCTGGGAATATACGTTTTTCAGATAATTTTCTATCTAAATGAACTTCCATATTACCAGTACCTTTAAATTCCTCAAATATAACATCATCCATTCTACTTCCAGTATCTACTAAAGATGTAGCCAAAATGGTTAGACTTCCACCATATTCAATATTTCTAGCTGCTCCAAAGAATTTTTTAGGTTTATGTAATGCTGCTGGATCTAAACCTCCAGATAATGTTCTTCCAGATGAAGGAATAACTAAGTTATATGCTCTAGCAAGTCTTGTTATACTATCTAATAAAATAACAACATCTTTACCTTGTTCTACTAATCTTTTAGCTCTTTCTAATACCATCTCAGCAACTTTAACATGATGTTCAGGTAATTCATCAAAAGTAGAATATATTACTTGTCCATTAATTGAACGCTTCATATCTGTTACTTCTTCTGGTCTTTCATCTATTAAAAGAACTATTAATTCAACCTCTGGATTATTTTTAGAAATACTATTTGCAACTTTTTTAATTAATGTTGTTTTACCAACCTTAGGTGGTGCAACTATCATACCTCTTTGTCCTTTTCCTATTGGAGAAATTAAGTCAATCATTCTTGTAGCATAATCATTAGTAACTGTTTCTAATTTTAATCTTTCTGTTGGATAAATTGGTGTTAATTCGTCAAATCTTTTTCTTTTTGCAGATTTTTCTGGATGTTCTCCATTTACTTCTCCAACAAATATTAGTGATGGAAACTTTTCTCCTTCTTTACATCTAGAAATTCCTTTTACTATATCACCTGTATCTAATTTGAATCTTCTTATTTGAATCGGTGATATGTATACGTCTTTTGGAGTTGAAAGGTAATTTTCTCCTCTCAAAAATCCATAACCATCTGGTAATATGTCTAATATACCTTCTATGATTTCATCTCCATCTGTTGTTAATTTATAATCAATAATAGGATCTCCATTTTCATCATATTGACGCTCAATAGTAGGAGTTTCATTAGTTTCTATTTCGTCTATTACTGTTTTATTTTCATTGTCATCCAATACTTTTTCTAATACTTCAATTAATTCTTCTTTTCTTAATTTTGATACATTTTTTATATTGTATTCTTTTGCAATATTTTTCAAGTCTGTTAAAGACATGTCTTCATATTTAGACATAAAATCCTCCTTTAAAATTTTTTATGAGTAAATCTGTAAGCCGGGTTCTGTCTTTTAAAATAGTCATTTATCTAGAATATATATCACTATATATTTCAAGCCACGCAATATTTATTAAAGGTACCGAGCAGGTACATTTTCTTCTTAAATAAAGGTGTTGCTCCAGATGGGGTTTACACAGCCTGTCATATCACTATAACAGCGGTGAGCTCTTACCTCGCCTTTTCACCCTTACCTCATTAGAGAGGCGGTTATTTTCTGTTGCACTTTCCTTAAGGTTACCCTCACTAGACGTTATCTAGCATCATTGCTCTGTGGAGCCCGGACTTTCCTCTCGTAACTCCTTTTCAAGAGTATACCAGCGACTATTCAATTTACTCGTTTTATATTATATCATATATTGCTAATTTCTTCCAGTAAATTTCGATATTTAATTAAAAAAATTTCTTTATTTTTCTGATTCGTAGAATTTTTTAATTCGTTCAACATTATAAAACACTTATTTATACTATATTGTTTTGTTTTATTTTTATCTTCTGTACCTATTAAATCATTAAAAATGTTTATTGCATTATCTATAATAGAACTAATTTTATTCCAATCTCCTGAATCTAAAATACTATAAGCCTGCAGAATAAATGCTTTTGTTTTTATTATTTTCTTATAACAATTATCAGTATTTGTATTTTCTAAAAATTTTGGTAAATACATATACAATTCAGATAATTGACTTAATGCATTTTCTTTATTTTCATTATTAACCTCTTCTGCTAATAAATCAAATTGACTATTAAATTCAAGAATATCTTTTTTATTTAAATTTATTTTATATAAATCAAGTGTTATTGTTGGTAAAGATTCATAAATAAGTTCTATTTCATTTTTTATATAATCCCAATTTATGTTTTGTTTATTTGTTAATACTCCTTCTAATTCTAGATTATATTTATATAAATTATCGTTATCTTGTGGACTACTCTCTTGAGTATTTTCAATACTAGATTCATCTTTATTATTTTCCTGTGAAGAACTCTCTTCATTTGAAGAAGAGTTTGATTGACTTTCTTTATTGTTTTTTTCACTAATTTTGTTTGAATATATTCTATAATTCTCATATTGAATATTATTTAGAGAATTAAATATATTTAAAAATTTGCTTTCCAAATATTGAATCTCAGATAATGCTTTATTCTTTTCAATTGAATTATTTTCATCTTTTTCTGAAGTAAAAAAAGCATAAACAGAAAAAGATATAGCTATAATACTAATTGTTGTAATAAGTATTATAACATATTTCTTATTTTTTTTCATTAAACTCACCTTAATCTTTTACTATTATTAGCAAAAAAACACATTTTATTCTAGAATATTTTTTTATAAAATAAAAATACTACTAATTAAAGGAGTAATTTATGAAAACAAGTGTAAATTTATATGCTAATGAAAAAGGGGAAATAAATAGATTTTTAAGTGAATTTTATAATACAGATCTAGATATACAAAATAATTTAAATTGGGAAAAAGTATATGAAAATCCTATTGAAATAGCTGAAATTATTGGTGTTTATGTAGATAACCTTGATAATTTCCATCTAAATATGTGGATTTCACTTGATGAAGATTTTTATATTAAAATTACAAATAAAAATGCAAATGAATTTATAAAATATTTATATGAACGTTATCCATATTAAAAGTGAGAAAATTAATTCTCACTTTCATTATCATTATTTACAACTTCTACTTCATGTACAACTTTATTGGCCTCTTCTTGTTTAGCACCACAATTTGGACAGAATTTACATTCTTTGTCTATATTTGTAAAGCATTTTTCACACTGTTTTTTATCTTTTAATTCTAAAATTTCTTTTAATATTGAATCTATTTGTTCAGATAAAACATCAATTTCTGTAAATTCTTGTTCAAAATATTTTTCTAATTCAACATTTTCTTTTAAATTATGCTTTTCATAAGCTCTTTTTCCTATTTCCTCATATATATCACTAATATCAGATTTTAAATTGTTCATTTTAATTTTTAATTTTGTTTCTTTAGCTATTTTTCCTGTTTTATCAGTAGTAATTTTATATGCCTCAGTTGCTTTTTTTCCAATTTTATCAAATATTTCCATACTCGAGCCCTCCTACTATATATTATTCATACTTTGAAAAAAAATATTCGTTTAGCTATTAATTTTCCATTTTTTTGGCTCTATTCATTAAATCTAATACCGCTTGATTAGGGTCAAAATTTTCATATATTACTTTATATACAGTTTCAGTTATAGGCATTTCTATATTATATTTTTTTGAAAGCTTATATGCTACTTCTATATTATCTATACTTTCGATAACCATTCCTACTTGTTTTTTTGTTTCTTCAAGTGTTTTTCCTTGTGCTATTAGTTTTCCTGCAGTTCTGTTTCTGCTATGTTCGCTTTCGCAAGTTACAATCAAATCCCCTAGCCCACTTAAACCATAAAAAGTATCTTTTTGTCCACCTAATACAGTTCCTAACCTAGAAATTTCAGCTAATCCTCTAGTTGCAAGTGCAGCATAAGAATTATCTCCAAGTCCCATTCCATAAGCTGCTCCTGCACAAAATGCAATAATGTTTTTTAATGCTCCTCCAAGCTCCACGCCTTTAACATCTTCTGATGTATATATCCTCATATGGTTACACATAAAAGCATTTTGAATTTCTTCTTGTATTTCTTTATGTTTAGAAGCAATCACTAAAACAGTTGGTATAGCTTTACATACCTCTTCTGCATGACTAGGACCAGAAAGAACTCCTATTTTTAAATCTGGTTTTTCCTCTAGTAACACTTCATCTAAAGTTTTTAAAGTTTCATTTTCAAAACCTTTTGAACAAATTATAACAGGCTGATTTTTTATATAATTTTTATATTCTTTAAAAATATTTCTTGTAAATTTTGAAGGGGTAACATGCAAAATGAAGTCTGAACCATTTATTACTTCTTCATAATTCATAGAACATACCAATTTTTTAGGTATTACAGCTTCTGGTAAAAATTTACACTTTTTTTCATTATTAATTAAATCTCTCTCTTCTTCTGAAAAAGACCATATTTTTACATTATTATTTAAATTTGCTAGGTGAATTCCAAGAGCTACGCCCCAGCTTCCACTTCCGATTATTGCAATATTTTTCATTTTATATTTTCTCCTTTTTATTTTGCTCCTAATCTATTCTCTGTTCCGTTTAATAATCTTTTTACGTTTTCTCTATGATTAAACACAACTAATACAGCTAAAAGTACACTATAAATAAAATATCCTGTTCCCTCTTGAACTATATAATTTGTTGTAATAAATAATGTTAATACAGGATAAAGTATAGCAGCAGCAATTGAACCTAATGAAACAATTCTAGTAAGTACCATAAGTACTAATGCAAAAACCAAACATATCAAACCTATCTTCCAGTTTGACATTATTAATACTCCAAGAGATGTTGCAACTCCTTTCCCACCTCTAAATCCAAAAAATACAGGAAAAGTATGCCCAATTACAACTAGTAAACCTGCAATTTGAACTAATAAAGATTTATTTCCAGAATTAAAAATATTTCCAAGTAGAATAGCTATTCCAATTGCTATAACTCCTTTTAATATATCGCAAATAAGAGTGATAGCAGCAGCTCCTTTACCAACAGAACGAAGCATATTTGTAGAACCTGCATTTCCACTTCCTTTTTCTCTTACATCAAATCCTGCTATTTTTTTACTAAGTATTACAGAAAAATTTACACTTCCTATTAAATAAGCAATTATTGCTATTAAAACATAAGCCATATTGATTACTCCCTTCTTCTATTACAATTCTTTTTCATTTTTTTCTCTTGCTATCATTCTAATTGGTGTTCCTTCTAATCCAAACTCTTTTCTTATTTGATTTACTAAATATCTCTCATAAGAAAAATGAAATAATTCCTTACTATTTACAAATATAACAAATGTAGGCGGTTTTGTAGCTACTTGTGTTCCATAAAATATTTTTAATCTTTTTCCTTTATCTGTCGGAGGTTGAACAATTGCAATTGCCTCATTTATTACTTGGTTAAGAGTAGATGTAGAAACTCTCATAGCATTTTGTTCTGCTACAAAATTTATTAACTCATACAATTTTTCTACACGTTTACCGGTTTTGGCAGATATAAAAACTATAGGCGCATAAGATAAATAAGATAATTTATTATATATATCTTTTTTGTATTTTTCTAATGTACCTGTTTCTTTTTCGTATTCATCCCATTTATTTACAGCAATTATAACTCCTTTACCTGCTTCATGCGCTTCTCCTGCAATTTTTGCGTCTTGATCTGTAACACCTTCATTTGCATCTATCATCATTAAAACGACATCTGCCCTTTCAATAGCAAGTAATGTTCGCATTATACTAAATTTTTCAATAGATTCTTTAACTTTGCTTTTTCGTCTAATTCCTGCTGTATCTATAATTGTATATTTTCCATATTCATTTTCTAAATATGAATCTATTGCATCTCTCGTAGTTCCAGCCACATCGCTTACTATTGCTCTATTTTCTCCTAACATTTTATTTACTAATGATGATTTACCTACATTTGGTTTTCCAATTAATGCAACTTTTATAATTGAATTCTCATCTTCCTGGTCATCTTTTTTAGGAAAATGTTTATATATTTCATCTAATACATCTCCTATTCCAGTTGCATTCGTTGCTGAAATCGGAAATGGGTCTCCTATTCCTAAATTATAAAATTCGTATGAATCATTTTTTGATTCACTATAATTATCTGCTTTATTACATACTAAAACTATTGGCTTTTTAGATTTTCTAAGCATTATTGCTATTTCTTCATCTACAGATGTTACACCTTGTTTTATGTCTGTAACAAAAACAATTACATTAGCCATTTGTATTGCTAAATTTGCTTGTTCTCTCATTTGTAAAAGAATTGTATCTTCAGATTTTGGCTCTATTCCACCTGTATCTATTAATGTAAATGTTCTTCCTCTCCAATTTGTTTCAGCATAAACTCTGTCTCTTGTAACACCTGGAGTATCTTCTACAATAGATATTCTACTTCCTGCTAAATAATTAAAAAAAGTTGATTTTCCAACATTTGGTTTTCCTATTATTGCTACTATTGGTTTTGACATTTTTTTACCTCTTTCTTATTTTCTATCTTTCTTCACCGCCACGAGTCTCCTTATTGTTTTGAATATTTTCATTTTTTGTGATATTAGTAGTTTTATTAATTGTTTGATTATATTCTTTAATATATTCTTCTGGTACTTCTATATTTCTCTTCTTAGCTTCTTTTAACAAATCATCTAAAGGATAACTTCTTAATGATTCAAAAAATTGATTTTTTGATAATACTCTTTTCTTTTTAGGTGGTTTTGTTTCTGCCAAATTTTTTTTTGGTTTTTCTAGACCGTATTCAGCTATTCTATTACGTAAAGTGGTGTAAGATATGTCGTAGTCTTCTTGCAAACTAACTAAACCACCTTTTTCTTGTAATGCTTTTTCTAGTTTTTCACGTGGTATATCCTTCTTCCTGTTTTGATATCTTTCTTGTGCTGAATTTAATGCATGCTTTCCTTCTTCTGACATACCCAATAATTTCTTTATAGTATTTCTATCAACATTATATTGTTCTGCCATCTGAGTTAAGGAAGCTCCTTTATTTAATTCACTTATAATGGTATCTATAGGTATATTCTCATAATATCTAGTTTCTGATAACTCTTCTTTTTTAGCTATTTTATTCATTTCCCTTATAGTATCTCTTATAAAATTTATACTTCTGGAATAATCCTTTGAAAGTTCTTCATAAGATTTTCCACTATAATATGAATGATATATTTTTTGTTTAGTCTCTAAAGAAATTTCTTTTCTCATCATTATCACCTTCTAAATTATAATATGTAATATTATATCACATAAAACAAATTTTTCCAATAATTCTTATACAAAAAAGGATGAATTTTAAATAATCCATCCTTTTTTCATTATTTTATGTATTTTTTTAATTTTAAATACTTTTTACCAATTGTAATTACAACTATTAATGATAATCCAATTAAAATTATAAATACTACTTTATTTGCTCCTGTCTTTGGAATAACTTTTGGTGCTTGAGTATCATCTTTTTTTGCAACCACAGGTTCTTCTGGTTTAGGTTCTTCTTTTGGTATAATTACTTCTGCCCATTTTGCAATTAAATCATAATCTCTTGTTACTTTTGTATCAAAATTGTATACTATTTCATTGCCATTATCTAAATAATACCAATATTTAAATTCATATCCATCTTTAACAGGTTTGTTTGGTTCTTCTGCTTTTTGTTCGTGTTTTACAATTTGTGTTGGGATTTTTGTATCATTTTTTGGTTCAAATGTTACCTTATGTTTAATTAATTTATAGAATAGTTTTAATTCTAATCCTTCTTTTGTAACAATTCCTTCAACTTTTCTATCTTTATGCTCTGTATTTTCTACATATCCATTAAATTTTCTTGTCTCGGCTTGTACAGTTTTATTTTCGACGTCATATTTTGTTTCTTTGATTTCTTCTTTGTATTCACCATTATCTTGCTCTAAATAATATGCAATTGTGTATGGATATGTATCTGGCGTTACTTTTTTCCATTTTGCATATACAGTTATATCACCTGTTCTATTTACTATTTGTGTTATTGATGTATTAAATCCTGGATCTTCAAACCATCCTAAAAATTCATATTCTTCTCTTGTTGGGCTTTTAAATATTACAGTATCACCTGTTTTATATTTTGATGGATTGTCTGGATGATTTTCTCCACCATTTAACACATATATAATTTTGTATTCTATTGGTGTCCATTTTGCAATTAAGTCATAATTCTGTGTAATTGGTGTATCAAAATCAAATTTTTCATTTGTTGCTTTGTCATACCATCCTTCAAATTTATATCCTGGCTTAGTAGGATCTGTTGGCTCTGTTACTTTCTCACCTTCTGGTACAGTTTCAGATGTTATTGGCTTTCCATTGTCCGGGTCAAATGTAACTGTATGCGCTGGGATAGGAGTAGGTGTTGGTGCTACTGGTGTTGGAGTTGGTGTTGGTGTTACCGGTGTTGGTGTTGGCGTCACTGGTGTTGGTGTTGGCGTAGGAGTTGGAGTAGGCGTTGGCGTTGGTGTCGGTGTCACTGGTGTTGGTGTTGGAGTTATTTTTTCATATACAACTTTTATTGTATGGTCAGCATCCATTGTTATTCCTATAGAGAACGCAGCTCCATTATTATTTATATATATTTGTCTATCCCATTCATTGCCATCAACTGTTACTGAAATAATTTTATATAAATTACCATCATTAAGTGGTGTAGAAGTTACTGTTTTTTCTGTACCTGCAGTTATATCTGGCACTTCTTTTGTTCCATTTGTTACTTTATTTTCTTCTGTACCATCTGAAATTGTTCCGTTTTCTACTATCATTGTTAATTTATATTTTTCTACTGCATTTTTTTCGTAATATACTTTTATTACTCCACCATTGTTTATTGTATCTGGTATTGTTGTTGGGTCTATACTCACAAAATGATATCCTTCATTTTCATATTTATGAGTTGTATCTATTTCTGATTTTTTTACTTCTAATGTATTTACAGATATTACTACATTTCTTGTAACTGTCTGTGTATCTTCAACTTGAAGTTCATTATCTTTATAATATTCTACAGTGTAACTTATATCATGTTTATTTTCTTCATAATATACTTTTATCACTCCACCATCTTCTATAGTTTCCGGAATAATCTCTGGATCAGTTCTTACAAAATGAAATCCTTGATTCTCATATTTATTTTTATGAGTTTCTATTTTTGATTCTTCTACATCTAAGCTTGTTACAGATATTGGTTCATCATTTTGGGTTACTATTACTGTATCTTCATTTTGTTTTTGATTATTCTTATAATATTCTATTGTGTAACTTATATCATGTCTATTCAACTTATAATAATATTTTAATACTGCTGTTTGGCCTTTTACTATTTCTACTTCATTTACTCTATTTGAATTTGATGTATCTTCTGTATAATTTGCATATGTTTTTTGTTTATCTTTAATTCTTTCTCCTGCATTTGCTAGTTTTGGCCCTTCTGTTTCACTTGGCGTAGTAGGATATGTTCCATCTGCATTTTCTTTATAATGTTCTACTTTATAATTTCCTTTATCCCTTTTATAATAATATTTTAATACTGCTGTTTGACCTTTTACTATTTCTACTTCATTTACTCTATTTGCGTTTGTTTCATCTTCTGTATAATTTGCATATGTTTTTTGTTGGTTATTAATTCTAGTTCCTGCATTAGCTTCGGTTGGTCCTTCTGTTTCACTTGGTGAATCTGGATATGTTCCATCATCATTTTGTTTATAATGTTCTACTTTGTAATTTCCTTTATCCCTTGTATAATAATATTTTAATACTGCTGTTTGGTCTTTTACTATTCTTACTGAATTTACTCTGTTTGGATTTGTCACATCTTCTGTATAATTTTCATATGTTCTTTGTTGATCTGTTATTTCATCATTTTCATTTGCTGCTATTGGTCCATCAGTATCACTTGGTGAATCTGGATATGTTCCATCTTCATTTTGCTTATAATGTTCTACTTTATAACTTCCCTTATCCTTTGCGTAATAATATTTTAATACTGCTGTTTGACCTTTTTCTATTCTTACTGAATTTACTCTGTTTGCATTTGTTACATCTTCTGCATATCCTGCATACGTTTTTTGTTTATTTTTTATTGTAGTTCCTGCTTGTGCATCAATTGGTCCTACCGTTTCACTTGGTGAATCTGGATATGTTCCATCTTCATTTTGTTTATAGTGTTCTACTTTGTAGTTTCCTTTATCCATTTCATAATAGTATTTTAATACTACTGTTTGACCTTTTACTATTTCTACTTCATTTACTCTGTTTGCATTTGCTGTATCTTCTGTATAATTTGCATAAATTTTTTGTTTATCTTTAATTCTTTCTCCTGCATTTGCCTCTGTTGGCCCTTCTGTTTCGCTTGGCGTAGTAGGATATGTTCCATTTGATTTTTGTTTATAGTGTTCTACTTTGTAATTTCCTTTATCCCTTGTATAATAATATTTTAATACTGCTGTTTGACCTTTTACTATTTCAACTTCATTTACCCTATTTGCGTTTGTTTCATCTTCTGTATAATTTGCATAAGTTTTTCGTTTATCTTTAATTCTTACTCCTGCATTTGCTTCTGTTGGCCCTTCTGTTTCACTTGGCGTAGTAGGATATGTTCCATCATCATTTTGTTTATAATGTTCTACTTTATAATTTCCTTTATCTCTTGCATAATAATATTTTAAGACAACCGTTTGATTTTTTACTATTCTTACTGAGTTTACTCTATTTTCATTTTCTGTATCTTCTGTATAGTTTGTATATGTTTTTTGCTTGTCTTTTATTTCTCTATCAACAATTTCAGCTATTGGACCTTCTGTTTCACTTGGCGTAGTAGGGTATGTTCCATCATCATTTTGCTTATAATGTTCTACTTTATAATTTCCTTTATCTCTTTTATAATAATATTTTAACGTTACTATTTGTCCTTTTACTATTATTACTTCATTTACTCTATTTACATTTGTTTCGTCTTCTGTATATCCTTCGTATGTTTTTTGCTTATTTGTTATTCTTTCTTCAGTATTTGCTTCTGTTGGTCCTTCTGTTTCACTTGGTGTAGTAGGATATGTTCCATTATCATTTTGTTTGTAATGTTCTACTTTGTAATTTCCTTTATCCCTTGTATAGTAATATTTTAATACTACTGTTTGATCTTTTCGTATTGTTACTTCATTTACTCTGTTTTCATTTGTTGTATCTTCCGTATAATTTGCATAAGTTTTTTGTTTATCTTTAATTCTTTCTCCTGCATTTGCCTCTGTTGGTCCTTCTGTTTCACTTGGCGTAGTAGGATATGTTCCATTATCATTTTGTTTATAATGTTCTACTTTATAATTTCCTTTATCCATTGCATAATAGTATTTTAATACTGCTGTTTTGCCTTTTGCTATTTCTACTTCATTTACTCTATTTGCGTTCGTTTCATCTTCTGTATAATTTGTATATGTTTTTTGTTTATCTTTAATTCTTTCTCCTGTATTTGCCTCTGTTGGTCCTTCTGTCTCACTTGGCGTAGTAGGATATGTTCCATCTGCATTTTGCTTATAATGTTCTACTTTGTAATTTCCTTTATCCCTTGTATAATAATATTTTAATACTACTGTTTGACCTTTTACTATTTCTACTTCATTTACTCTATTTTCATTTGTTTCGTCTTCTGTGTACCCTTCGTATGTTTTTTGTCTATCTTTAATTCTTTCTCCTGCATTTGCCTCTGTTGGTCCTTCTGTTTCACTTGGCGTAGTAGGGTATGTTCCATTATCATTTTGTTTATAATGTTCTATTTTGTAATTTCCTTTATCCCTTTTATAGTAATATTTTAGTACTGCTGTTTGATCTTTTACTATTGTTACTGAATTTACTCTGTTTGTATTTGCTGTATCTTCCGTATAATTTTCATAAGTTTTTTGTTGGTTTTCTATTCTTCTTCCTGCACTTGCAGCTATTGGTCCTACTGTTTCACTTGGTGATTCTGGATATGTTCCATCATCATTTTGCTTATAATGTTCTACTTTATAACTTCCTTTATCCTTTGTGTAATAATATTTTAATATTGCTGTTTGACCTTTTACTATTCTTACTGAATCTACTCTGTTTGCATTTGTTACATCTTCTGCATATCCAGTGTATGTTTTTTGTTTATTAGTAATTTCAGTTCCTGCTTGTGCATCAGTTGGTCCTTCTGTTTCACTTGGCGTAGTAAGGTATGTTCCATCCTCATTTTGTTTATAGTGTTCTACTTTGTAACTTCCTTTATCCATTTCATAATAGTATTTTAATACTGCTGTCTGACCTTTTATTATTTCTACTTCGTTTACTCTGTTTGCATTTGTTGTATCTTCTGTATAATTTGCATAAGTTTTTTGTTTGTCTTTAATTCTTACTCCTGCATTTGCCTCTGTTGGCCCTCCTGTTTCACTTGGCGTAGTAGGATATGTTCCATCTAAGTTTTGTTTATAGTGTTCTACTTTGTAACTTCCTTTATCTTTTTCATAATAATATTTTAATACTGCTGTTTGACCTTTTACTATGTCTACTTCGTTTACTCTATTTTCATTTGTTTCATCTTCTGTATAATTTGCATATGTTTTTTGCTTATTACTAATTCTAGTTCCTGCCTGTGCATCAGTTGGTCCTTCTGTTTCACTTGGCGTAGTAGGATATGTTCCATTATCATTTTGTTTATAATGTTCTACTCTATAGTTTCCTTTATCCATTTCATAATAATATTTTAATACTGCTGTTTGCCCTTTTACTATTTCAACTTCATTTACTCTATTTGCGTTTGTTTCATCTTCTGTATAATTTGCATATGTTTTTTGCTTATTACTAATTCTAGTTCCTGCTTGTGCATCAATTGGTCCTTCTGTTTCGTCTGGTGAACTAGGATAAGTTCCATCTAAGTTTTGCTTATAATGCTCTACTTTATAATTTCCTTTATCCATCGCATAATAATATTTTAATGTTACTAATCCATCTTTTACTATTTCAACTTCATTCACTCTGTTTGCATTTGTTGTATCTTCTGTATAATTTGCATATGTTTTTTGTTTATTACTTATTGATGTTCCTGTTTCAGCTTCAAATGGTCCATATGTTTCGTATGGTGAGCTAGGATATGTTCCATCAAAATTTTGTAAATAATGTTCTACTTGATAATTTCCTGTTGTTAAATCATAAACTAAATTTAACACTAAATGATTATCTACATTTCTTTCTGTGTCTATTTTGTTTGTCTTTTTTAAAGTACCACTTACTGTACTAGTATTGGCTAAAGTTACTTTATCTGCACTATATAATGTGTATATAGCATTTTGATCTCCTGAAACAGTTGCACCTGCATCTGCTACTTTAATTCCTGTATCCAAACTAGATATTGGGTTATACCCGCTTGATCCTACACTTTTTTGAATATAATATTTAACTTCATAAAATGGTTTATATAAGTAAATATTAAATTCTGCTTCTTCACCACTTTCTACAGTTACGTCTTCTGTAGTAGATATACTACTATCATAATACCATGTATTGTTATTTAATACGGCTGATTGCTGAGATGTTAAATAATTATTATTAATAGAAAAGGCATCGTAAGTTCCTGGATCTATATATCCAGAATCTATTGTATAACATGTTCCCTGTACTATATTTCCAGAATCAAATTCAATACAATTTGAATTATCAGGATATTTTCCTAAATTTTCGCCTTCTGTATATTGATAATATAAATTAGTTTTATAAGTAGCTTGAGGCTCATAAAATACTTCTATAAGTTTATCACTTATTACATTCGTAAATGAATAACTATCCTTGTTATTTTCTAATTCTGCAGATGATAGTTCTGTTCCATTTATTCTGATTTTTTTCAGTGTATATCCAGTATCTGGAGAATAATTAATCACTTCTGCATTAGAACCATATAACACAGTTTGATATTCAGGTTCTATTGTTCCATTATGTACAATAGCTGTTACAGAATTTCTTTTTAATTGATAATAAAGTCTATAAACAATTGTGTCTTCATTCATTAGCATTGGGTCCCTAAATTCTGAAATCGCTCTTCCATTCCTTGTAGTTTTCTCTTCAATAAAATCTTGATTTTCATATGTTTTAGGCTCTATAGCACTTACTGATATTCCAACACCATAAGGAGCTGTTCCTGTTGAAGTATCCTTTTTGTATTTAATTCCATTTGGTAACTCAATATAATGTTCTACAGTATATGTAACTGGATCATGTACATAATATGCATATAATTCTAGAGTAGTATCACTTGCAATTATTCCAGAATATTTTCTTGATCCACCAGGTGCATATTCACTTGAATTTGATTTTGTTGCACTTACACTAAAACTCCACCCTGCTGGTATTGTTACACCTTCACTACTTAATAGATTATTAAATTGTGTTGAAGCTGTAGTGTCATTTTCTATAAGATTCCAATTTGTACCAAC
Source organism: Clostridia bacterium (assembly GCA_017404025.1). Lineage (GTDB taxonomy): Bacteria > Bacillota > Clostridia > TANB77 > CAG-508 > CAG-269. The sequence continues at coordinate 62,433 of JAFRDD010000141.1, read as the reverse complement.
AGTTGGAGCACTTGAAGGTACCACTGTTGCAAATTCTGAAAAGTTTCCTCCTAAAAATGCTTCTCTTAAATGAACTACCAATCCCCCTGTAGCTTTAGTATAAACTATTGTTACATGTTGCACATTATTTTCATCTGTTGTTACCTTTCCTTGATTTGTATTCATACTTTTTGTTTGAGTTGCATCATATATATAATCACTTGGTATAGAAATCTGAGATACTGTTCCTCCACCATATACATATTTTTCAAGAAGTTCTCCGTCATTTATGAAATCATATTCTATTCCTGCTTTAAGTCCATTCAATGTAAAATTATCTATTGGCTGATAAACGCCATCAGTGCATTTTACATAATCCAAAACTATAGAAGCTGTTCTTTCTTTGTATTTTACTTCAACATTCCAATCTTCTTTTACAGCTTTAGCAATTAAGCTTGTAGTTGTATAATCAAATTCTAAATTCGAATTAATCTTATCTGTAGTATTATAATATGTAGTATCTTCAACTTTTATATATTCAAAGTCACAATTTTCATTTGGTTTAAATTTTAATTTTCCTGTTCCATTGTATTCTATATTTGAAAGTGTTGTTTTGGATATATTACCACTTTCATAAGTTGGAGAAGGCGTAATAGCTTTTCCATTTATTACAGTTAATTTTATTTTATGTTTTTGCTGTACCATTCCATCAGGCTTAAAAATAATTGCAGAATATGATGATCTGTCTTGCCACTTAAATATCATATCCATAGAAGATCTTTCTTTAACAAGTCTGTATACTTCTACTTCGTTGTTTCCTGATAAATCTGAAGAAGTAGTTGAGTATATATAAGCACCTTTTATTTGTTTTCCACCATAAGTTCCATTTATATCTTTGTATTTTACAGTGTCTGCTGCAGTAGAAGATATATTTTTAAAGAATGTATTTGCAGATGTAGTAGTATCATTTCCGTCATCAACAATTACTCCTTGTTTTCTATCGAGGTCTGTTATTTTATATATACCAGATATAGCATGTTCTGTATTTGTATTTGGATCTATAATTGAATATTTTACATTAGCATAGGCTTTTCCACCCTCAGTCGATTTGTCTCTTTTCATCCAAATACCAACAGAAGGTCTTCCTTTATCATAATTTCCTACACCGACATTAGTTTTAGTAACAGAATTTACTCCTTCAGTGTATTCATTAGTAGTTAAATCTTTTTCTCCAATAAGAATATTAAAACATGGTTTATCTTGCATACCAGCATCAAATCCTTCTGGTATGTAGATTTCGTCGATATCTAATTTAACGTTATATGTTTTACCTTCATACTTAAGTCCCCCTTCATAAACTACTGTTGCAACATTAGTTAAACTAGTTCCTGCATTTCCACCACCTACTACATGTTCATCTCCAGCTCCAAGTACAAATGAATAATACAAATATGCTTTACCATTTGCTATTCTATAAAAATAGTTATATTTTGAAGTTACATCTTTTAAACTGTTATTTCCCATATGTTCATCTTCTGTACCTTCTACTTGTTTCATCAATTTGCCAGAGTAAGTTTTAGATGTTGTAGTATGGTAATCATAAATTTTTACATTCTCACCATTAACTTTTTTTACACGTGCTGAGTAGTCAACTTCACTATCAAAATATGTAGTTCCATTAATTACATTTGCAACAGAACTTAATTTTGTTCCATTTTCATTGCATAATGATTCATAATTTATATTACTTGCATTTACTTTTGAAGAAATAAATACAAATAACATTACTATCAAAGCTAATATAATAGAAATTCTTATAAAAGCTTTCTTAGTATTATTTTTATTTTTCGTTCTTTTTCCTCTTATTACGTTTCTTTTCATTGTTTTTACCCCCTATAATATCACTTAATTTTATTATAAAATATTAGATATAAAAAATCTATAAATATTCATATTTGTAAAACAAATGTAATATATTTGTAATATTTTTGTAATATTATAACTATTTTAAATTAGTCACTTTTTTCTTAATAATATACAAAAAGAAGCAGAAAATTTTTTGCACTTTCTACTTCTTCTACAATTTTATATTTAATTATTTCAAATCTTTTTTCAAACTTATGTATTTCTTTCCAATTGCAATAACAATTATTAAAGCAACTCCTATAATTATAGCAAATATAGTTTTATTAGCACCTGCTTTTGGTATAACTTCTGGAGCTTGTTTTGGTATTATTGGTTCCGGTTTATCAGGCTCTGGGTCTTGCTTTGGTAATGGTGTCCATTTTGCAATTAAGTCATAATCTCTTGTTACTTTTGTGTTAAAATCATATACTGCCTCATTTCCATTTTCATCTATATAATACCAATATTCAAATTTATAGCCTTCTTTTACAGGTTTTTGTGGTTCTACTGCAAGTTCTTCATGTCTCACAATTTGTGTTGGTATAGTTGTATCATTTCTTGGATCAAACGTTACCCTGTGTTTTATTTCTTCATAAATTACTTGAATTGTATGATCTTGATTGATATTTGCAAATGTATATTCATCTGGATATTGTTTTATATCTTTGTCTTCACCATCTACAATTATTCTTTGTAATTTGTAACCTGGTTTCGGACTATATGTTACTTTTTCTGTTGTCCCCTCTAGTATATTTTCTTTACCTGGATCAGGCTTAATTGTTCCATTAATTACACTTGTTGATATTTTATATACTTTTGGATCTTCTGGAATTTTATCATAATATACTTTTAGTACTAATGAATTATCTGCTTTTACAATTCCAGAAATTGTATTTTGGCTTTTTCCTTGATTATATGTGTAGCCCTCTTCAATATATGATTTTATTACTGCTGTTACTAACCTATCTACAATTCCTTCTTGATTATCTAAAAATTCATGTAGTTCATAATTTTCATTATCTTGTTGCCAATAATATTCTACTTTATAATTTGCTTTATTTATATCATAATATAATTTTAATACTAGCGTTCCATCTGATTTTACTATACCAGATTTTGTTGAACTACTTTTTTCATCATTATATTTATATCCATCATAATCTGTTCTTGGTGTTCCTGTTACTGTGCTATTTATTATTCCACTTAAATTATCATCAGTGTCATCTGGTGTATCTGGATATGTTCCATCTTCTTTTTGTTTATAATGTTCTACTTTATATTTTGCTATTGTTGGTGTTGGTGTTACCGGCGTTGGAGTTGGTGTTACCGGTGTTGGAGTTGGCGTCACTGGTGTTGGTGTTGGTGTTACCGGCGTTGGTGTTGGTGTTACCGGTGTTGGAGTTGGCGTCACTGGTGTTGGTGTTACCGGCGTTGGTGTTGGTGTTACCGGTGTTGGTGTTGGCGTTACTGGCGTTGGTGTTGGTGTTACCGGTGTTGGTGTTGGTGTTACTGGCGTTGGTGTTGGTGTTACTGGTATTGCTTTTTTCTTATAGTATAATTTTAATACTAAAGAGCCATCCTTTTGAACTAATCCTTGATTTGATGGTGTAGTCCCATTTCCATCTTTTTGTCCATTAACATGATTTCTAATATATTCAGTATCTTCTTCATATCCTTCTGGAATATTTAATAATACTCCCGCTTCCACTTCTTGTCCTTCTTGCTCTCCTTCTTTGACTTCAGTATATTGTTCATCTGGTTCCCCATATTCTCCATTATCATTTACGAAATAATGTTCAATTGTATAAGATAAATCTACATAATCTTCATAATATAATTGTATTTCAATTCCTTCTACATTAATTGCATAATATGCATCATCTTCATTTGTTGATTGTTTCTTTGTAGTATCGCCTTCAAGAACTTTTACATTTTTAAATAAACAATCTGATAAATAGTTTTTTAATTCATCATTTGTTACATCTGTTTCTGGGCTCGCTGTAGTTCCTCTTTGTACTGTAATAGTTTTATCTAATGCCGCGATATGTTCATTATTTTTATAATAAGAAACTGAATAAGGAATTTTATCTGTTTTGTAATATATATGTATTACTGTTCCATCTGTATTTATTTCATGTTCTACATCATTAATATTATATGATGGGAGTACTACACCATTTCCCTCTCCTGCAACTACAACATAATCAAATACACATTCTGATAAATAATTATCTAATGGTGATTCTTCTACACTTGTTTCTGGTTTTACAGTAGTACCTGGTTTTACTTCAACATCAGTTATATCTAATGCTTCTATATGTTCTCCATCTCTATAATAACAAACTGAATATTTACACATATTATTATAATCATAATATACAATTAACTCTAATGGAGAATTTTCTGTGTGTGTTTCATCTAAAGTTCCATCATAATGACCGGCACTTTTTGTTTTATTGTAATTATAGATATATTCTTGATTATATACTTTTGTTACAAACTCACTATTAATTCCAAAATATCCAAGAGGTCCTGTATCTTGCCAATCATATCCTATTACATCGATTTCCCTGCCTACTATTCCAGTCTTTATATCAGATGTTCCTAATACTTCATTTGTTTCTGTATCCAAACATTTTACTTTATAATATGCTGGTGTTGTAGTAGTAGCTGGATCAAAATATGTATATAGTTCTAATGGACTAGTGCTAGAATTATCATCTGCAATTGTACCTGAATATTGTCTATGTTCCAAAGTTGCAGATTCACTGTACTCATAATCATTTAGTAAAGCCTCTGCTTGTTGTTGTGTCATTATTCCATTATGTACAGCATTCTGCACATAACCGCTACCTGCTTTAGCTATACTTGTATTCTTTTCTAAAATATTATAATTTTGGCCAGCTAAAACTCCTTCTGCTTCAAATACAGTAGTTTTTCCTAATTCAGAATTATCAACTGTACTCATCCAGTGGACTCTGGCGTAAACTTTTCTTTTGTATTCTACCTTAATATGATAATTGTCATTTATATTTGTAAATTTATACAAACTAGGATAATTTCTAACATTAAGGCTTTGAGATGAATCTTCATCTCCTTTTGTAATTTCTATACTATCTAAAGTCCATTCTCCTGCTTGTGGAGGTGAATAACGTACAGTGTAGTTTCCACCTGGTACTATATCATTTTTATCTGGGCTTATACTTGCATCAAAAGGAATTACTTCTGTAGTAACTTTATAAGTTGGTTGAACTCCTCCAGTTTTCTTATATAAAATTCCATTATATGCAGATCTTCCTTGGAATGCTTGAACAGTTCCGTAATATAGGCACTCCATTATCTGAACTTTGAGTTCCAGCTAAAACATATACTTTTGAATTACAATCTGTATTACTTTCAACACTACATTTATCATAAAAATAAGTTCCAGAACCATCATCAAATATTTTATATTTTACGTGATCTGTACTAAGATTATCTCCACTTACATAAAATACATTATCTCTATCTATTTTAAAATCTCTTATTTGTATTGATTGTCCATGGTCTATATCTGTAAGTGATAGACATCCTTTAACATCTATAAAATTTTGTGTTCCTGCAGGAGCAAATCTATAACTAACGTCTGCAAAGCTTGGAACTCCTATCCATCTAGCTCTTTCTACGCCATCAGAATATGAATGATTATAACAAGCAATTCCAAAGCTTGGTCTTACATATGTTATATTATTTGCATTATATGTTGCACTGTCTGAATATCCAATTAAACAATTGAAAAATATTACTTGATCAAATCTTGCATTATCACTAGAATAACCTGTTCCGTTTTTATATGGATTTTTTGTTACTTTCAAATTGTTTACGTCCATGTATATATCTACATCTTTTCCATTAACTTTTGCTGCATTTGTATATTTTATTGTTGCTACATCAGCTATTGAACTATTAGATGTTAGAGGAAAACTGTAATAATAATAATATTTTCCATCAACTTTTCTTACATATATACCTGCATTATTAGTGTTTGGGTTACTTATAAATGCATTATAATTTGAATTATCATTTCCATTTATTGTCATTTTGTTCTTGCTGTTACTATAACTCTTCTCTTTTATTCTTTGAGCATTATCTTTATTGTCTGTACTAGAAAATCCTACTGTCCATCTTTCATTTGTAGGTGTTTTAACTGTTGTTCCTTTATAGTTATACAATTCAACTCCTGTTGGAGTTTTAGAAGTAATCCATGAATCACGACTTTCATATGGAATATAATAAGGTTCTGAAGTAATATTAGTTCCTAATGAATTTAGCAAGTTACCTCCTGTTGTACTCCATTTCCCCATATTTTCAGTAGTTACTCCTGAATAATCTTCTTTAGCTGAGCCTGTTACGTTAGATTTAAATCCTTTATTTAAATTTACCATTTTGGCAGGACCAATTCTTAACGCAGAATCTTGTCTAAAATAGAATTGCGTACTTAAGTCTGTTACTTTATTTTTCATTTCTACATATACATTTGCTTTGTCAGCTGATGAAAATTTCCCATTATTATTATGACTACTCATTTGTTCATGAGTTAATGGGTCGAATATAAAGTAATCGTTTGTTCCTTTAATATATTGTATTCTATTTTTAAATTCTGTAGAGCAGCCATCTTCAATAAAGATTTTTCCTAATGAAGAGTTTAGAATTCTTGCTCCTTTTCTTGCGCCTATGTTTTGAACTCTTATTAGTCCTTTAAATGGAACTTTATTTTCTCCACTATCTTTTGCATAAAATTTGCAATCTGCTCTTAAAATTCCCTGTATAGAATTATTATTTTTCATTCCTTCTACTTTAAGTTGTGGTCCTCCTTCTCCTGATGTAATAATCAATTTTGCGCTATCAGAGCTTCCATTTGTCATTGTGTACTCTACTTTTGTTATTTGCATATATAAATCATAATTCGTATTACCAATATTAATACCTTTATCAAATTTTGCTACAATTCCACTTTTTGAAGATCCACTATTTACAGTTATCTTGTTTATTCCATCGGTTACTGTATTTCCATCAGAATTTCCTGTAACAGATGTTAATTGTGAATTTGTAAAATATGCTGTACAATCATCTGATAGTACATTATTCTCATTTTCTCTAGTAAATGTTGTTGTTCCACTTGTTATACTTGTACCACCAGAAAACATATCTTCAGTATCTGCATTAACAGCATTTATAAAATGTCCAATTATTGTTACTAATAATACAACAGCAACAACTATTAATGAGATACTTTTCATACTACTTTTCTGCTTTTTGCTCTTTTGCTTTTTTACTTTCATTTTTTCTTTTTCCTCCTTTAATAACATTTAAGTTTATTATAAAATATAATATATTTAAAATCTACATTATATTAATTTTGTTATACAAATTTAATATTTTTGTAATATTATTGTAATATTGCAAATATATTTTTTTATTAATTAAAAAAATTGAGAAAAAACTATTTAATATTAGAAATAATAAAGTAAGTAGAAACAATCTGTTCCTACTTACTTCATTATTTTCAAACGACTTTATTTTTTTTGCCAGCATGCATATATTTTATATTTTAAATGGTGCCATCCCAAATTTTTGGTACTAATAAATTGCCCTGGATAATAGTTTCCAACTTTCTTTTCACCATTTTCCGCATCTAAGATGACCTTCCAATTTTTAAATTTATAACCTGCCTTAGTGAACGTATTCTTAGGTAAAACAAAACCATCTTTTGAATTATCACCAATTGATATATTTACTTTTTTTCGTATAACACATTCCCTATCGCCATTAGAGTTATATTCAACTAAAATATAACTTGGCTGAATTGCAGTATTAGAATATAATCTATTTTTCATTTCACTTTCACTCATTTTATAATTATATTCCACTATGGGATACTCAAAATTCAAAACAACATTTGCATTTGCAGAAGGTGTAACAGAAAAATTAACATTACTTCCAGTACAATTTCTCGTATATAGAAAAGCATATGCCTTTCTACCATCATTTTCAATATTCATGCCTTTAGCAACGTTGCCTTTGATTGTTATATTTTCAAATGCTATTGCATTGATAGCATAATATTTTATATTGTTAAATAAGTTGTTTTGAATTATTACATTATTTGTTAAAACGCACCCGTCTTCTTTCCTATATATAGAATGATTTCCGATTGCTGTGTATACATTATCGAAAATGCAGTTTTGAATAATTATATTTTTTATTGGAGTTCCATCTACGGGGTATGCTTGTTTTTCGCCGATTCCTGCCGAATCTAGATGTATAGATTCAACTAAAAAACCCTTCTTGTTCGACTTTCTTGAATTTCTAATTGTAACTCCATCAATTATGACATTCTTTGTTGCAGAAACATTTATAGTATGTCCTGAACTATTCTCAATTGTTAAATTTTTCAGTGTCAATCCTTCTCCATGTCTAAACAAAAACGCTCCTATCATGTCTTTTGTTGAATCGTCTGCGTTATTACAGTTCCATATTCCCCCTTCTATATAGATATTTTTCCATTGTGAATAACCTTCATGTGAGCAAAATCTTGTCTCACACTTTTGATTTTGACTGTTTAAATGTTTTGCCTTAATTACATCGTTTGAAAATTTGTTCTTTTTCATCCCAGCAATTATATAAGTGTTATCATCTAATATTAATCTAGTATTAGAATAAATATAGAGTATATCACTAATATAATATGTACCTTCTGGGATATATACTTCAACCGTCCTTTTTCTTTTGTTAATCAATTCTTCTTTTGCCTTGTTCAGTGCCATTTGAATTGCCTCTCGGTCATCCTTTTTGTCATTTCCAATAGCTCCAAACTGTCTGTCAGTTACATTGAATTTCAACTTTGTTTCTGTTGCATTTGCAACGGCTGTTGTTGTGTCACTCTTATAAATCGATGCTAAGTTTGCTATTTCCATTGTCCGCACTTTAAAAAAGTTACTACACGGATTAAGTATAAACATTATCATCATAAAAACAGAGAGCAACTGCATTTGTAAATAAGCATACATCCTTCAACACTCCTCACCTTATACTAGTTAGCATATTAGTTAAACTATATTGCACACAGCAATATTTATCTACATGCATCATTTTAGCATATAAATTTAAAAATTTCAATATTTTAATATTCTTTCAAATTTATACACGTATTGCAGTAATTTTCTAATATAAAAAAAGAATAATTAAGATGCTAAGCATCCTAATTATTCTCAATTTTTATTTATTTATATTTTTCATTTTAAAGTATTTTTTCCCTGTTATTATTGCAATTACTGCTGTAATTCCTATTATTAGCATGAATAAGACATTGCTTACACCTGTTTTTGGAATTATTGTTGGTGATTGTGGGTCTTCTACTTTTGGTGTTATTGTTTTTTCATACACAACCTTAATTTTATGGTCTTTATTTATATTTGAAAATGTATATGAACTTGGGTATTTAGTTAAATCAACATCTATACCATCTACAGTTATTGATTTTAATACATATCCGTCATTTGGATTATATATTATTGTTTTTGTATCTCCTTCTGGTATCTCAATAATATCAGGTGTTATAGTTCCATTTATAACTTCTGTGTCTATTTTGTATTTTGGATTTTTAACTTTATCATAAAAATATTTTAATGTTACTGTTTCATTTTTTATTATTTTAACTGAATTTACTCTATCTTTATGTGTAGTATTTTCTGTATAACCTGTAAATTCTTTTGATTTATCTTTTATCTCAACATCAACATTTTCTTCTACTTCTGGTTCAGTTAATTCTAGTTTATATGTTCCATCTTCTTGTTGTAAATAATGTTCTACTTTATATTTTCCTCTTGCTGTTCTTGGTGTTGGTGTTACTGGTGTTGGTGTTGGTGTTACTGGTGTTGGTGTTGGTGTTACCGGTGTTGGTATTGGTGTCACTGGTGTTGGTGTTACCGGTGTTGGTGTTGGTGTTACCGGTGTTGGTGTTGGTGTCACTGGTGTTGGTGTTGGTGTCACTGGTGTTGGTGTTGGTGTTACCGGTGTTGGTGTTGGTGTTACCGGCGTTGGTGTTGGTGTTACCGGTGTTGGTGTTACTGGTGTTGGTGTTATTGGTGTTGGTGTTACTGGTGTTGGCGTTACTGGTGTTGGTGTTACTGGTGTTGGTGTTACTGGTATTGCTTTTTTCTTATAATATAATTTTAATACCAATGAATTATCTTCTTGAACTACACCTCGATATGATGGAGGTGTAGGAGTTCCCGTGTCTTGACCATTAGGATGAGTTTCCATATATTGTGAATCAACTTCATAACCATTTGGTACTGGATTTAATGGAGATGCTTGTACAACTTCTCCTACTTCTTTTTCATTTCCGTATTCAGTATATTGTTCATCAGGATCACCATAATTTCCGTCATCATCAGCAAAATAATGTTTCACTGTATACCTTGCATATCTAATACCTTCATCCGCATTTTCCTTAAATATAATACTTGAATATGCTTTAAGTCTGTCCCATGTGAATGTTAGGTTCATACTATTTTGTATATCCATTAATCCATATACATTTCCACCTGCAGTATTATCTCCTGCTGGAGCTGGATTTGAATTTACTGCATCATCACCATTGTAATAATATATATATGAACCATTATTTTTATTTTCATAATATATTCTATCTATTGCTGTTGTATTATCATTGTTTTTTTCATGCATATAAGTTTTGTTTTTAGAAACATAATATCCATCAATCAATACACCTTGATTTAAATCTAAATCTGTTATTCCAAATATACCTGCAAAAGGTATTACATTATCGCCATTTACTGCATAATATTTTACTTTTACATTAGCTTTTTGATTAGAATTTGAATATGGTCTAACTCCTATTTGAGGGTTAATTCCTTCAGTATATGTACTTGTTTGTCCTACATTACTGTCAGAATATTGTCTGCTTCCAACAAGAAATTGAATTTCTGGTGAAGGATTTGCATCATTTGTAGATTTTGGATTTAAATGTGCAGAAATTTCTTCTATATCTAGTCTAATATCATATGTATTACCCTTGTATTCTAATGCATCAGTATACACAATTGTAGCAACATTTGTAATTGTTTTGTCTTCTTCATTTTCGTGATTGTCTAAATTAGAATCAATCGTCAAATTCCAGTATAAATATTGTAATCCATTTTGTGTTGTGTTTCCATCATCCACTGGATTTCTTACAAACCATGAATTTTTATATCCTTTTGAATCTTGTTTATTACTTCCGTCATCTTCAAGAAAAATAAATTTTTCCTCATTTTGACTTAAGTCATACTCTTTATTTGTAATAACTGGTAAACTTTTTTCTTGAGTCATACTACCATAGTTACATATTTTTACTCGTGAATATGGTACCGCTTTGCTAATAGCTGAATATTTACCATCTACCATTACAGGATTTTCTTCTGTAAAAGTTGTTACATTATTTGCACTATATAATGTATTATTTCCTGTTCTATTATAGCCACCTAGTCCAGGAGCAGCAGCTTCTACTATCCCTGCAAAATTTGCAATAAGCATTATTGCTATTAAAATGCCTGATATAATTTTTTTGTTTTTCATTTTTTTACATTTCCTCCTTAGTTTTTTTATTATTCTACTATATAATTTATTATATATAATCGATTTTACAAAGTCAATACAAAAACCTCTTTGTTACAAAAATGTAATTTTTCTGTAATATTTTTGTAACAATCAGTAACAAAAAAGAATAACCAAAACTTTAAAAGTTCTGATTATTCTTTTCTGTATATTATTTTATTTTAAAATATCTTCTTCCTGTTATTATTGCAACTGCTACTGCAGCTCCTAATATTACTATAAATATTGTATTGTTTATACCTGTTTTAGGTAATATTGTTGGTGCTTGTGGTTCTTCTACTTTTGGTGTTATTGGTTTTTCTTCTTTTTCATATACAACTTTTATTCTATGATCTTGATTTATATTTGAGAATGTATATGCACTAGGATATTGATTTGTATCCACTTCTACTCCATCTACAGTAACTGATTTTAATACATATCCAGGATTTGGAGTATAAATTATTGTTTTTGTATCTCCTTCTACTATTTCTTTAATAGGAGGTGTTATATCTCCATTTATAACTTCTGTATCTATTCTATATGTATGTGGATTTTCTTTCTTTTCATATACAACTTTGATTTTATGATTAGCGTTTATATCCTTAAAAATATAGCTAATTGGATATTTTGTAGTATCTACTTCTACTCCATCAACAGTTATTGATTTTAATTCAAATCCATCATTTGGGTTGTATTTTATTTCTTCTGTCTTGCCTTCTGGTATATCAGTAACATCAGGGTCTATTGTTCCGTTTATAACTTCTGTGTCTATTCTGTATTTTGGTTTTTTAACCATATCATAAAAATATTTTAATGTTACTGTTTGATTTTTTATTATTTTAACTGAATTTACTCTATCTTTATGTGTAATATTTTCTAAATATCCTGGGAATTCTCTAGATTTATTTTTTATTTCTGAGCCAACTTTAGCTGTTTTTTCTGGTTCAGTTAATTCTAATTTATATGATCCATCCTCTTGTTGTAAATAATGTTCAACTTTATATTTTCCAGTTTCTGGTGCTGGTGTTACCGGTGTTGGTGTCACTGGCGTTGGTGTTACTGGTGTTGGTGTTACCGGTGTTGGTGTTACTGGTGTTGGTGTTACTGGTGTTGGTGTTACTGGTGTTGGTGTTACCGGTGTTGGTGTTACTGGTGTTGGTGTTACTGGTGTTGGTGTTACTGGTGTTGGTGTCACTGGTGTTGGTGTTACTGGCGTTGGTGTTACTGGTGTTGGTGTTACCGGTGTTGGTGTTACTGGTGTTGGTGTTACTGGTATTGCTTTTTTATTGTAATATAATTTTAACACTAATGAACCATCTGATTGTACTATTCCTTTATTAGCTGGTTTTGTTCCCATACTGTTTGTTTGATTATTTGTATATTCTGCATTATATGCATATCCATTTGGTATATTTTTTAATTTATCAGCTTCTACTGGATCTCCAACTTGTTTGCCTGATACAAATTCATCATAAATTTTATTATGTTCATATTCTCCATTATCATTTTCAAAATAGTGTTCTACTTTATAGTCTGCTGTTTTTAAAACATCATTCATAAATATAATACTTGAATATGCTTTAAGTCTATCCCATGTGAATGTTAAATCCATACTATCTTTTGCATCTATCAATCCATAAACATCAGCATGTTCAGTACGATCTCCACCATCTTCAGCTTTTGCAGAGTTGGCATCGCTTCCATAGTAATAATATATATATGCACCATTTTTTAAGTTGTTATAATACATTCTGTCTATACCGATTCCATTTTCAGTATTTCTTGGGTACATAAATGCTGTTGCTTTTGATACTTCAAAATCTTCAATATATACACCTTGGTTTAGGTCTATATCAGTTATTCCAAATACACCTGCAAATGGAATTGCTTTATCTCCATCTAAAGCATAATATTTTACTTTTATATTTGCTTTTTGATTAGAACCTTTATATGGTCTAACTCCTACTTGAGGATTAATTTCTCCAGTATATGTATCAATATCAGCTAAATTTCCTGATTGATAGTCTCTTTTTCCAACTGCAAATTGTATTTCTGGTGATGCACAATCATAATTTGAAGAATCTGGATGACTTAATACAGCAGAAATTTCTTCTATATCTAATCTAATATCATATACTTTTCCTTTATATTCTAATCCGCCTTTATATATAATTGTTGCAACATCGTTAATTGTTTTTTCTTTGCCTTCACTTGAATCTGAATCAAGTGTTAAGTTCCAATATAGCCATTGTTCATCATCATTTTCTGTGTCGACTTTTACCCACCAAGAACTTGTATATCCTTTAGGATCTTCTGCATTTTTTCCATTATCATCTAATTGTACAGCTCCTGATCCATCTGGTTCTTGGCTATCACCTGTAATTTTAGGTAAACTTTTTTTGTTAGTTGTTCCATAATCGCATATTGTTATATTATCATATGGTACCGGAATACTTACTGCATCATATTTGCTGTCTACAGTAGTATTATCGTCAATTATACTTACATTACTAAATAATTTATTTCTTTTTTCTCTTGTAAAATCACTTGTTTTTGCTATAGCTATTTCTATAAAATTTGCTGATAACAAAACCATAATTAAAGCACTTGCTAATAGTTTTTTTCTCATATTATTTTTTCCTCCTTGTTTTCTCACACTATGTTTTTTATTATAAACCAATTTATGGAAATTGTCAACATTTTATGACGATTATATTTTGTTTTTTTGCTATATTCCGTAAGTTCCTGTTACCGGATCTTTAAAAAGTCCTATTCTAGGCGAAAAAAATGTAAAAATTATAAATAGAATTGATATTAATATCAAAACCAATATTGATATTAACCTATTACATTTGTATTTGTTAATTATACTAATATACGCTATAACTTCTCCAAGTATATCAGCTATAAAAAACGATAATATATCTATAAAAGCTATGTTTTTCCCTAATATTCCAAAATATGTATAGAAAAATACAACTATAAATATCATAGCTATAATAGTTCCTATTGTTTTTGAACATAAAAAATTAGAATATTCTTTTCCTAAATAGAAACATCCTATTATTATAGTTAATAACATAGGAAAATATAATATTTTCAAATGTTCCCATACACTTTCATTGATTGCTGAAAATGTTGCAACTAAATAATTTTTCCCAGACAGTTCATATGTAAAATGCAAAAAGCTTCCTAATAGAAATGTAAATACTATACTAAAAATTTGATAGTTTCTTATTTTCTTATTATTCATACCTTCTCACCTAATAATTATCTTTATTCTTGCATTAGTAATTTTATTCAAAGATTTATAATCAAATTAAAAGACTGCTTTTGGGTAGCAGTCTAAAGCTTTTTAATTATTTTCCATGTCACATGGTTTCATATCATTCATAAAAAATTTCTTTTCAGATAATTTATCTTGAACTCCTCTAAGTGCTTCTCCAAATCTTTGGAAATGGACTATTTCTCTTTGTCTTAAATATCTAAGTGGATCTATTACTTCTGGATTATCACGGCATAAATCTATTAATTTTTCATAAGTTGCTCTTGCTTTTTGTTCTGCTGCTAAATCTTCTTGTAAGTTTGCTATTGGGTCTCCCTTCGCTGCAATATATGCTGCTGTAAATGGAACTCCGGCAGCAGATGAAGGATATACATCAACCCCATGTGGTGTGGAATTATAAACTATCCTAGAAATATTTTATTGAACTACCCG
The DNA here is from genome assembly GCA_017404025.1 of Clostridia bacterium. Taxonomy (GTDB): domain Bacteria; phylum Bacillota; class Clostridia; order TANB77; family CAG-508; genus CAG-269. The sequence continues at coordinate 47,189 of JAFRDD010000141.1, read as the reverse complement.
TTTAGTACCGCTTCTCCAATGAGTTGTCAAGTATTCCTCGACAACTATATTTTATATATAATCAAATAATTAAATATTTTACTAACTAATAAAGGAGAGCTACTATGAACTCTCCTAAACTTTTAGGCTCCCGTCTTACTACCACTGTAACTGTAGTAGAGGGTAAAATATTTATTAATTAATCTTCCATCAATTTAGCTAATTCTTTTTCTAATAAATTTTTTAAAACAGGTATATCATTAATTGCTGTATTAAATATCATTTTCAAATCCATTTCTCCATAATGATGTGCAAATCTTTCTCTCATCCTAATTATGCTTTGCCAAGGAATGTTACTTTTTGTCTCATTTATGTATTCTTTATCAACTTTATCTAATTCTTTTGCCAATTCCCCTATTTGAAATATTTTCATTGATATTGAATCTCTAAATATATTATTTGTTTCGAAAGTATTAAAATTACTTCCAAAAAAATTCAAATTTTCTTCAATTTCTTTACAATATTTTTGTATATGTAATAATATTGTAGTTTTTCTATCTAAATTAGTCATAAACAACACTCCTATCTTTTACCACTTCCTTATAGAACATCTTTTTGGCTAATGTACCATAAATATCTTCATTATTTATTTCATCTGTATATGTTTCTTCTATTACTATATCAACAACTTTTTCTAGTTTTTCTTCTAACTCTATTTCTAAATTGCTTAAATTTAATAAACTAAGTATATTTGAACCTGTTGTTTTGATCATAATATCAATATCAGATTTTTCTGTTGCCTCTCCTCTAGCATATGAACCAAAAATGTATGCCTTTTTTATATTATATTTTTTTAAGATAGGAGTACATATATCTATTATTTCTTTTAAAGTATATACTTTTTCATTCATTCGAACCACCTTCTATTACTATTATAACATATAATTATAAAAAAATGTAACATTTTATGAAATTATTTACAAAAATTTCTAATTAATAATTTTTACATATATTTAGCAAAAAGTTCACTAAGTGAATTCGTGCATTTTATTTACTGCATGTTTTTGCTCAATACTGCTACTAAAAGGCTTGCCTTTTATGTATTATCGAATAATGTACCATTATGCTTATCCTGCCTATTAATCTCACTAAACTCGCTTTTTAAATTATACATTCTTATTTTTTATATAACTTCCTTCAAATTCATATTCAAGTATATCCATATGTAATTTATCATAATATTTTCCATTTAAAAATATTTCTTCTCTACTTCTACCAGCATCTTTAAATCCACATTTTAAATAACATTTATGAGCTCTTTCGTTTACAGAAATAAGATCTAATCTTATACTATGTAAATTCAAATATTTAAAACCATATTCTAATAAGAGCTTTATTGCTTCTGTTCCATATCCATTATTTCTGTAATCTTCATCTCCTATAAAGATTCCAAGTACAGCACTTCTTGCAATCCAATTAAATCGTTCTAGTCCTATTGTTCCAACTAGCTTATCATTTTTTAAATCAATAATATTAAAACTTCTACTTTCAATATTTTTTGCTGAATTTTCAAGCCATTCCTTTTCTCCAAGTAATGTTGTTATTTCTCCACTTCTTCCTATATAATCAGATACTTGAAAATCATTCATCCATTTAGTGAATTTTTCTATTTCTTCATCAGATGCTCCTTTTGGAGATAAGTATATTCTTTCTCCTACTAATTTTTTAAAATATTTCATAATTATCAACCTCTTTTCTTTTATTCATCTTCACATTCAAATAATTTTCCTAACATATTATTATTTTTTTAACTCCTCTTGTTCAATTTGTTGTTAATCTCTTTCAATTTGTTCTCTAGCTTCATCTTTTATTTTGGTAGTTGCTTTAATAGTTGCTTTGTCTATCTGTTGTGTAGAAAATTGTTTTGTTTTTCCTAAATTATCAAATCTAGTATTTGCAGTTTTTATTAAATCTTGAATACTATCTTCTTTCGGTTCAATACCTAATGTTTGTAAACTACCTATAAAATTGTTTGATTTTATTTGTTCAAAATATTCTTTCAATGTCATTATTGCATTTTGTGGATCCTGTCCATATTGTTCCATAAAATGTGGGTAAATTAATTGTGCAGTCATATATCTAGCTTTAACCTCAATAAAAGGTGCTGAATTTACCATTCTATCTAAAATATATCTTATATGATTATGACTTACCCCATAACGTTTTTGTAATTGTTTAATATCATCTTGAGTTATATCTCCCTTTTCTTCTTTTATTTTCATTAATTTGAACTTTGCAAATGTTTCTACTCCATCATTATAATGACCTATAATCTGTCGTTCTTCTATACCTACAACTTGTTCTTCAGTAGCAATCCCATTTTCTACTAAATATTGACTTAACATAGCCTCAAAACAGTATGGTGTTATTTCACCTAGCACATATCTAGTTGGATTATCATTTGGTGGTAAATCAAAAGTATGAGATAATTCATGTACTAGCAAATAAATATCTTCTAAAGTACCTTTACATGGCACAAAAACTCCTGTTTTTCCATTTTTTTCTAATACCATTGGTATTTTACTATGTATAGGCATCCCATCATTATCTGTTTTTGAAAAATCTTCATTTTCATCTAACATATACATATTGAATGAGAATCTACTATTACCTTCAACAATTCCTTTAATTTTTTCATACAATTCTTGATCTAATCCTTTAAAAAATTGTAATGCAATTTCTTTGGTTTCTTCCATTGTTGATGGTTTGGTTATAGAATTAAAATGCCTATCTTTGATTTTAAAATCTTTAGTCATCATTCCAGAAATTCTATATAATAAATAATAATTAGTACTATTTTTTCTGTTTTTTAAATTTTCTTGTATAAAATCATTTAACATTTTTAATTTGTCATTTGGTATTTCAAATTTTTTTTCATCTTCCTTTAAGAAACATTGTACTAATCCGCTTTTTTGATCATCAGTTAGACTTGCAAATTCTGTTATACTATCTATTTCAGCAATTATTTCATCTTTATTTTTTTGTTCTGTTCTTCCTTTATGCTGTTCATATAATTTAATTACTTTATTTAATGTTTTTGCATCAATTTTATGTTCTTTAGATTTTTCTAAAAAAATATTCTTATCATTCTTGCTAAATGGTAAATATCCAAACAATCTTATATAAGTTTTTATATTTCTAATCATATTTACGCCTGTACAAGTTCTTTCGTAATTTACTCCATTTTCTTCAAACCAATTTCTTAAGTCTTCAAATAATATTTCACTATTTCTTCCTTTTTGCATTATCCCTTTACTATTAATAACTTGCCCCTCGCCTCTATACTCTGGGTCTGTGTATGCTAAATTACTCCACCCTTCAATTCTACCTTTTTCCTTTCCTTTGGCAATCTGTCCTTGTTGAAAAGCAACTAGTTTATCTCCACCATCTTTCATAATATAATATCTTGTTTGAATGTTTTCTGTTTGTTTTTTATCAATTAATTCTTTAGCCATACTAATTTGAGAATCAATATCCTTTTTTATTTGTTCAATATCCTGTGGTGATAGCATAGATGGAGTTATTTTTCCATTAAACTCTTGTATAGCTATATTAACATATTCCATTACATTTTTTAATGTTGCATATTCTGGTTTATTTTCTATATATGTTTCAATAGTAAATTCTTTTAACAATTCAGTTAATTGTTTAAATTCTTCTGTATCTGTTCTATCTAAAATACTTATTTTTAGTGGTTCGCTCATATTTTTCCCCCTAATTAATATGAAAAATCTTTTTAAAGAATTTTATTATTTTTTCATAAAATTTCTCTTTTATATTCTATAAATTCTTCTTCCTTTACTTTTTATGAATTATTAATGCCTATAACTAGAACTTTTATGTTGAATTTTTCCAATAATTCATTTTTAAAATTTTATCTTAAACCTATATTTTGTCTTACTTCTCCTATATTTGCATTATATATTAAAGGGCAAATAATTGCAATAATTATTTACCCTTTTAGTACTTATTTATGTATTTTTATATCTTTTCCATCATTTACTCCTAATCCATAAAGTCTCCATACATCATATATCTAAAACCTGTTGTATTTGTGTTATTTGCAAATTCATCTTTGCCTAAATTCTCTCTAGTAATTAATTCTTTAAAATATGCTAAATATGTTACTAATCTATATAATCTAGTATTTTGATTGAATCTAAAAATTATGTCTTTATTATATTCGCTATCTCCTTCTGACAAATTGTTATTATCATAATCAAAGATTATATAAGTATCTTTTGATTTCATCATTGTATTTATTGAATCTGGTGTAAAAGCATATAAATTATAATCTTCCATAGTTGTATATGCCATTCTATCTTCTGTTACCTCTAATAAATGTTCAAAGTCTTCATCGTCTTTTTCAAATACAAAGAAACCGTTTTTACTTGGATCTTTAAAATAGATTCTGTCTGGCTTTCTTTTATAAACGTTTTTACAATATTCAAATTTTTGGTACTTATTACCATACCCTGCTTCATCTTGTTCTATTTTACTTTTTAATTCTTCCATTTCTGGAGTTAATGTTTTTTTACTTTTTTGACCTTCATTACCTGATTTTTCACTTGTATTCTCGATATTGTTCTTGTTTTCATTTTCGTTGTTTTTACTTGAAATACCTAAAAATATTCCTCCCCCTAGCCCTATAATAAATAATACTATAAAAATAGCTATTAATATCTTTTTTTGTTTACTTGTTAAGTTTTTCATAATTTTCACCACATTCTTTTAAAATTTCACTTCTCTTACTTTTCAATAATTCCATTTCACTTTGAAATTGCTCATCTTTCCATGCAGTAAAATTATAATTAGGATCATTTTTTTGTTTTATTTCTTCCAATTGTTCAATACTAAAATATTTTACTTCTGACACTTCTTCTTTTTGCAAAACAAAATCTTCTATTTTGTAATCTATAACAAACATATAATTATAACCAAAAAATCTATTTTCAGGATTTGTACTTTTGTAAATACTAACAACCTTAGCCTGTTCTCTTGGCACATCAATTCCTAATTCTTCTTTTATCTCCCTTTGAATTGCATCTGTTTCGTTTTCTCCACTATCTACATGTCCACCTGTTTTTGCCCATTTATTTGGATTTCTAGGTTTAGATGCTGCTCTTTTTTGAAGTAAAATCTCTCCTTTTGTATTCATTATCCAACTTGTCACATGTCTATGCCATAGATTCTTTTCATGGGCTTTTCTTCTTTCTTCTACAATTCCTGTAAATTCATTATTTTCATCTACAATATCTAAATATTCCATATAAACCTCCCAAACATTCCAAAAACTAATACTTTTTTATATTAGAATTATATATTAAAATGCCAATAATTGCAATAATTAATTTTTGTTTTTCCCTTGACAACTCCCCTTTCCCTCTATATAATAAATTCATAAAATCATCTAATGATTTTCAAAATAACAATATAATTTTTTACGAGAAAAGCCAAATTTTGAGGGCTTTTTATTTTTCGCAAAAATACAAGCCCCTGTGAATATCATTTATTTAGGAGGCTTTTTTATGTGTAAAAATGTTTATTTCAATGTTATTGAAAAGTACAAAAATAAGGAAACACAAGAGATTTCTAAATATGTAAATGCAATTATAAATAGGTTAATTGCTACAGAATTTTCCAAAAGCTGCAATTCACTAAGAAATAGCTAATATATTAGCCATAAGAATATTGAAAAAAGCTACTTGTTTATGTATAATTTACTTGGTACTAAATGGGTAGTTTACGATTGGAGGAAACTTATGAAAGTTGCTATATATTGTAGACTATCTCGTGAAGATGATGACAAGCTTCATGAAAATGATGAGAGTGAGAGTATTCAAAATCAAAAGTCTATGCTTATAAACTATGCTATTGAAAATAACTTAGATATTTACAACATTTACTGTGATGAAGATTATTCTGGAATTGATAGTGCACGTCCTGAGTTTAACAGGCTTTTAGGAGATGCAAAACAGCATAAATTTGACATTGTACTTTGTAAAACTCAAAGCAGATTTACTCGTGATATGGAAATTGTAGAAAAGTATTTGCACAACAAGTTTATCGAATGGAACATTCGATTTGTAAGCTTGGTTGATCATGTTGATACTTTAGATAAAGGAAATAAAAAATCAAGGCAAATTAATGGACTAGTTAATGAATGGTACTTAGAAGACTTATCTGAAAACATTAGAAAAACTTTTGATAGTAAAAGACAGCAAGGCTTACATATTGGCTCTTTTGTGTGCTATGGCTATATGAGAGATGAACATAACAAAAATAAAATTGTAATTGATAAAGAAGCGGCTGAAGTTGTTAAGCTAATTTATAACCTATATGAACAAGGAAATGGAGTTACTAAAATTGCTGAAAAACTAAATGAAGATGGTATTTTAACACCTACTAAATATAAGCTGTCTAAAGGTCTTAACTTCAAAAATCAAGGTAAAAATATCGAATATTGGACTGAATCAACTATTACGAAAATTCTTAAAAATGAAATCTATATTGGCAATATGGTACAAGGCTATAATAGAAAAATAAGCTATAAGTCTAAAAAAAGAGTTTCACAGCCTAAATCTAAAAGAATAATTGTTCCAAATACACATGAGCCTATCATAAAAAAGGAGCAGTTTTACAAAGTACAAGAAATTTTTAAAAGTAAAACTAGATCATGTAAAAATGGCGAAGTTCATCTATTTGCTAATAAACTTGTTTGCAAAGACTGTGGCAATAAATTATACAAATGCAAAAATGACAGAGGCTATATTTATTTTTCTTGCAAAGCTTCTAAAAAGCTTTATGGAACATGCACTCCCCACTCTATTGGATACGAAAATCTTAAGAATTTGTTAACAGAAAAAATCAAAGAAAAGATTTTAGCTTATTATGACTTTGACAACATTTCAGATGATTTATTTGTTATTCAAGAAAATCAAAATAAATTAAAGTTACTTGAAGAAAAGAAAACTATACTTACACAAGATATGGAAAATATTAATAAAGCAATTAAAGAACTATATCTAAACAAAGCAAATGGCAAGATTGATGAAAGTTCATTCAATGATTTAAACTCCTCTTTCCTATCTGATAAACAAGCTAAACAAAATGAGCTTAATCAAATAGAAATAAGCCTAGCAAATCTAAAAGAAAAAGAATTAAATAGTAAATTCATTCAAGAGCAAAAAGAAAGAATCATTAATAAATTTAAAGACTTTAAAGAACTAGATTACAATATTGTTAATTCATTTATTGATTATATTGAAATTGGAGATAAATTTAAAAAATCCCAAGATGTAATAATTCATTGGAATTTTTAAAAGCAGGATTAGGATATATTACAGACACACACCATGGTCTGTATAGTAGGGCGCCAAACCTGCTTTTTCTATTTCCTCTATACTTGCATCTTTAGTTAATTGGTGAACTATTGTACCTACCATTTCTAAATGTGCTAATTCTTCAGTCCCTATATCATTTAATATTGCCTTTGCATTTTGATCAGGCATGCCGAATCTTTGTGATAAATATCTAAGAGATGCGGCAAGTTCTCCATCAGGGCCTCCATATTGAGAAATAATTACTTTTGCAAGTTTTGGATCTGTACATTTTATATTAATTGGATATTGAAGCATTTTATTATAAGTCCACATTAATAATTCCCCCTTTCCCATGGCCATGGTTCTTCAATCCATCTCCACTTATTACATGGGTAATTAATTGTAAGTGGGCCATATACTTTCTGATATTTATCTTTTAAATCTTTTACTTCTTTGCAATATCTATTGTGTAAACATAATGCTTTTTCATCATCAGGATGTGTATCCAAATATAAAGCAAGTTCAGTAATTGCAAAGTCTAAACATTTTATTTTATCTGCCATTTCTTTTCTTGTATTATCATTGTTACAGTCTCTTCTATTTTCTTCTAATTCCTGCATTTGTTGCACCCCTCTCCTACTTTATTTGTCATTCTTAAATATTCTATTTCTTCCATAGATTGACCTGGTCTATATGGGCTAACTAATTCTGGAAATATAGTTCCCATTTTTAATCCGACACATGGTTTAAAAGTTTTATCCATATATTGGATTGGTACATAACTTTGACCTAAGCTGGGGTTTTCTGGAAATACTCCATATTCTTCATCAAATCCACAACTGCAATTATTGTTATAGCTATTTTCTTTACATGAACAATTATCATCACATTGTTTTTCAATCATATTATTTTCACAATTAGAATTATCCATATTATTGTTCATACAGTAACATTTTTTATATCTACCAAACATTTTTATTCCTCCTTTTATAATATATATTATGAAAACAAAAATAAAAATGTACATAAAAAACTAAAATAAAAGTCATTGAATTTTTTCAATGACTTTTAAAATATTTAGTTAAATTAAATTCTTACGATTCCACCTATTGTTTTATTTTCGTATCCGTTTTTTGATTCTCTTTCTCCACCTGATAAAACAACTGTGTCTCCTTTTTCTAAAATTTCTTTTTCTTTTAATTTTTCAATTCCTGCTTTTAATGTTTCATCAATTGTTTCTTTTCCTTCTACTAAAACTGGTGTTACATTCCAAGCTAAAGCTAATTGGTTAAATGTTCTTCTCTTATCTGTAACAGCTAATATTGGGCATCCAGCTCCTAATCCAGCTAAAGTTCTTGCTGAGTTTCCAGAATGAGTATAACAAACAATTGCATCTGCATTTAAGTTTTTAGCAGTAACACATGTAGAATATGCTATTTTTGTTTCATCGTTTGATAAATCTATATTTTCATTTATTTCAAATCTTTTCCAATATTTAATTTCTGGTTCTACTCTGTTTGCTATTTTTACCATTGTTTTTACACATTCTACTGGATAATCTCCCATTGCACATTCTCCAGAAAGCATAATTGCACTTGTTCTATCATAAATAGCATTTGCTACGTCACTAGCTTCAGCTCTTGTTGGTAATGGTTGATGTGTCATTGATTCTAACATTTGTGTTGCTGTTATTGCTGGTTTGTTAGCTCTATTGCTTAATTTTATAAATTTCTTTTGCATAACTGGTGGTTCTGTAAAATCTGTTTCTGTTGCCATATCACCACGTGCAATCATTTGAGCATCAGCATTTTCTACTATCTCTTCCATGTGTTCAAGACCTTCAACATTTTCAACTTTTGTTATTATTTGAATATCTTTTCCACCATTTTCGTCTAATACTTTTCTAACTTGTGCAATATCATTTTTATCTCTTGTGAATGACATTGCAACAAAATCATAGTCATGTTCACAAGCTGTTTTTAAATCTGCTATATCTTTATCTTTTAATGCTGGTAAACGTACTGCTGTTCCTGGTAAGTTCATTGTTTTTCTACTTCCTAATCCATTACCATGAACTACTGTACAAACTATATCTTTATTTACTATTTCATCTACAACTAATTCTATAGCACCATCATCAATTAAAACTTTAGATCCTGGTTTTATATCTTTATATAATTCTTTATATGATACAGAAACCTTGTCTTTATCTCCAAGTATATCTTCGTTTACTAATGTAAATTTTTGTCCATCTTCTAATTTAATTTTTTCATTTTTTCCTGTAACCAACATACCTGTTCTTATTTCAGGTCCTTGCATATCAAGAAGTAATGCTACTGGTATATCCATTTCTTTTCTTAATCTGATAATCTCTTCTGTTTTTTCACCTTGTTCATCCCAACTACCATGTGAATAGTTGATTCTTGTAACATTTAATCCTGCCTCAAATAATTCTTTTAATCTGTGTTCACTTGCAGGTCCTATTGTGCCTACTATTTTTGTTTTTCTTAAATTTTTTTTCATTTCTATATTCCTCCCTTTTTTAGACAAAAAATATTATATCATATTTTATTTATTTTTCAACCATTTTTAGCAAAAATTTTCAAAAAGGACCGTCCCTGTTGAAAATTTTCAAGAGGGACGGTCCTTTTTGAAAATTTTCTAATAGACTTCAATAATAGCATGAATTTTTGAATCGTCTTCACTTGTTATTGCAACTATATGCTTATCATTTTGTTTTTTGTCGAATGTATATTTGCATTTGACTGTTTCTCCTAATTTAATTTCTTTTTTGTATGTTATTCTTATATTATTAAATTCATCCTTTTCGTATATTTCTTGTGGCAATGCTTCATATGCTAAATCTAAGTAATTTAAATTATGCATATGATTATTAATATCTATGTCTGATCTATTAACAGTATATTTTATTGTGTTAACAAATTCTTCTGGTTCTTTCCTTTTTTCTAATTCTGCTTCTTCAAATACAAATTCATTTTCTGGATAATATTTTTCAGTTATATCTTCACTTATTCTTTCAATTTTGCCAGTGTCTATATTTATAAGTGCCCATCTTGATGTTGCTATTGCTATTTTATTATTATTCTCATCAAATACTTCAAAGTCTCTATACGAATATATTCTTTTTGAACCTCTTGACCATGTATTTATTTTTATGGTTTTAGAATATTTTTCTCTTTTAAAAATCCTTACTTTCCAATCTAGCAAAATCCAAGATACTTTTGTTCTCTCCATGTCTAAAATTCCATAACCTGCTTGGCTTGAATGATCTGCACCTATATTTTCTAAATATTTTAGTAATGCTTTATTCGAAAAACATTTATCTTTTCCTATATCTTCTAATTCTATTTTAAATTCTTCTTTAAATATCATTTCATTTCTCCTACAAATAATTTCTATATGATAATATAATAAAAATTTAAAAGGTGTAGTTTGTACACCTTTCATATTTTATTTAATATCCTGGTTTTTTCAACAACTTGAACATGTTTTTCTTATAATATTCAACTCCTGGCTGATCAAAAGGATTTACATTTAGTAAAAGTCCAGATACAGCACATGCTTTTTCAAAGAAATATATTAATTCTCCTATATTTTCTTCATTTAATTCTTCTATATTTATCAAAATATTAGGTACATCTCCAGAAACATGTGCTTTGACTGTTCCTTCCATAGCTTTTTTATTTACAAAATCCAAGTCTTTTCCTGATAAATAATTTAATCCATCTAGATTATCTTCATCACTATTTATTGTAATATTTGATTTTGGATTTTTAACACATAAAACTGTTTCAAATAAATTTCTTCTGCCTTCTTGTATATATTGTCCCATTGAATGTAAATCCGTTGTAAAATCTACACTTGCTGGGAAAATTCCTTTTTGTTCTTTTCCTTCGCTTTCACCAAAAAGTTGTTTCCACCATTCTGAAAAAAAGTGCATCTTAGGTTCATAATTTACTAATAACTCTGTATTTTTATATAATTTATACAATATATTTCTTACTACAGCATATTGATAACATTCATTATATTTTAAATCAGGGTCATCATATCTTTCTTGTGCTAACCTTGCACCTTGCATTAGTTTTTCTATATCTATTCCACTTGTTGCGATCGGAAGTAGTCCTACCGCTGTAAATACAGAATATCTGCCCCCTACATTGTCAGGTATTACAAATCTTTCATATCCTTCATTGTCTGCTAAAGTTTTTAATGCTCCTTTTTCTTTATCTGTAGTTACATATATTCTACTTCTTGCTTCATCTATTCCATATTTGTTTTCTAAAATTTCTCTAAAAATTCTAAATGCAATTGCTGGCTCTGTTGTTGTTCCTGATTTTGATATAACATTTATAGAAAAATCTTTGTTTCCAATATATTCTATTAATTCATTTATATAGTTAGGACTTAAATTATTTCCTGCATATAATATCTGTGGATATTTTCGTTGTTTATTAGGAAGCATATTATAAAAAGAACTAGTTAATGCTTCTATAACAGCTCTTGCTCCTAAGTATGACCCTCCAATTCCTATAACAACTAATATATCTGATTCTTTTTTAATTTTCTTTGCTGCTTTTTTTATTCTTTCAAATTCTTTTATATCATACTTTACGGGTAATTCTAACCAACCGACAAAATCCTTTTCATCATTTGCTCTTTTATGTAATTGTTTATGGATTTTTTCAACTTTTGATTTATATTCTAAAATGTTTTTTTGTTCGATGCCACAATTTTTAAAATCAACTTTTAAATTTGCCATATAAATACCTCTTTTCTTCTTTAGATTTTTTGTTATTATATAAGAAATATTTTAATTTTTCAATACTTCATCCATAACTTTTGCAAGATATTTCATACTTGTTAGACATTGTTCTAAAGTATTACCTGTAGCTCCAACCTCTATTATTCCAGCATATTTTGCCGAATGTTGATTATATCTAGATTTGGTAACAAGCATTGGTTTAAATAGTCCTGGATACATTTCTTCAGCTTTCTGTTGTACTTTTACAGCAAATTTCAAATTTTGTTGCCAATTCGGGTGCCAAAGACCTCCTTCATTTGTTCCTATTACAAACATAATTTGTGCAGCATAATCATCATCTCCAATTTTTACTGTTGGAGCATAATCACTTCTACTTCCTATTGCATCTCTATGAACATCCCATACAATTTGAGAAGGATTATCTTTTAAAATGTTTGTTACCGTTTCTAAAGAACGTGTATAAGACCCATTATAAGATGGGTAATCGTGATATGTTTTATTATGTATTACATTAAATCCATATTGTTTCAAATTATTTTCAAGCTCATCTCCCACTCTTGCGACACTAAAATTCAAATCTGTTGTTCTAAAAGTCCCTGTTGGAGTATAAGGGTATTTTTCGCTTGATGTGTAACTTTCACATGTATGTGTATGGAATAATATTATGTTTTTGTTTTCTATTTTTACGTCTGGATTTAATACATCTTCTCCCAATTCATAGGATGTTTCATTTTTTATTTTAACATTTTTAAATTCTGCATTATAGACTAATTTTAGTGGATTTTCTGTTACTACTTCAGTTTTTAAATTTTCAGATATCTCAGTTTGTTCAACAGGTACTGTTTCTCCATTTTCTTCTATATTTTCTTCTATATTTTCTACCAATTCATTATTATTTTCTTTTTTGCTTAATTCTACATTTTCATTTTTATTAATAATTTTAGTTGAACTTAATCCTGTATCTATAAATTTTTCAAAATATTTAGCGGTTTTAAATTCTTCTATTTGAGTACTTTGATTATTCTCTTCATCTGTATCTACTACAGACATTACGTGTATAGAATCTTTCATTACTCCTTTAAAATTTTTATTATAAATTTTTGAACATATTAAAATAATAACTATAACAATTATAGCTTCTATAGCGAATTTTATTATATCTTTTAATTTTAATACAGTTACATTAAACATATATATCTCCTTGTCCAATAGCCCTTATATATGTATATTCAACTATATTAAAATTATTACTATGTTTTATTTTAAATTTCTTTTCTTAGGTATTTAAAATAAAAAATTTTCAAAAAGGACCGTCCCTGTTGAAAATTTTGAAATTTTTCAAAAAGGACCGTCCCTGTTGAAAATTTTGAAATTTTTCAAAAAGGACCGTCCCTGTTGAAAATTATTTTAATTCATTTTCTATTAAATCTGCTATTTCCTGTGCTTTTTTTGTTATATATTCTTGATTTTCTCCTTCTATCATAACCCTAACTAATGGTTCTGTTCCTGATGGTCTTATTAATACCCTTCCATTTCCTTCGAATTCTTTTTCTAAGTCTTCTATCGCTTTTCTTATTCTTTCATTTTCTTTATAATCATATTTTTTATCTGAATTAACTTTTGCATTTATCAGTACTTGTGGATATAATTTTATTATACTTGCAACTTCAGAAGCCTTTTTCCCTGTTTCTAATATAGCTTGTATTAACATCAATGATGTAAGTATACCATCTCCTGTTGGATTATAATCTAATAAAATAACGTGTCCTGATTGTTCTCCTCCTAAATTATAATCACTTTTTAACATTTCTTCTAATACATATCTGTCTCCTACTTTTGTTTGAACAAAATTTAAACCTGCTTTTTCAGAATATTTATTTAAACCTAAATTGCTCATAACAGTTGCAACTAATGCATTATTTTTTAGTTTTCCCTTTTCTTCTAGGTATTTAGAAAGAATAGCTAATATCTTATCTCCATCAATAATGTTTCCTGTTTCATCAATTGCTAAACATCTATCTCCATCGCCGTCAAATGCTACGCCTAAGCTCAATTTATTTTCTATTACATATTTCTTTAAAACTTCTAGATGAGTTGATCCACAATTGTTATTTATATTTATTCCATCTGGAGCATTGTTAATAATTTTATATTTGATTCCTAATGCTTTAAATACTTTTTCAGCAACTACTGATGTAGCGCCATTTGCAGTATCTATTCCAACAACAAAATCATTTCTATTATATTTTTCAATATTGTCATCAAAATTCTTTCTAAAGAAATATACATATTCATCTAATAAATCTAAAGCATATTCTGACACACCTATTTTTTCATTTACAGCAGTTAATTCATCTAGTTTTCCTGATTCCATAACTTCTTCTATTTCTTCTTCTAATTCATCAGATATTTTCATACCTTTATTGCTAAAATATTTTATGCCATTAAATTCAAATGTATTATGTGATGCAGAGATAACAACACTTGCATCTGCATTTAATTTTCTTGTTAAATATGCAACTGCAGGAGTAGGAATTACACCAAGCAATTTTACATTTGCTCCATAACTCAAAAATCCTGCTACCATTGCACTTTCTATTAATGTTCCAGAAATACGTGTGTCTCTACCAATTAATATTGTAGGTGCATGATCTGTATGCTTTGATAAAACATATGCTCCTGCTTTTGCTACTTTATATACTAATTCTGGTGAAAGTTCTGTATTTGCTATTCTTCTTATTCCATCGGTTCCAAAATATTTTCTCATAAATTACATATCCCTTCTTTTTTATTTTCTAAATCCAGAAAAAAACATTTTAACTTTTTCCTGTTTTGTAAGCTCAAATCTAATTGGCTTTCTAATATCTATTCTTTTATTATGTATTGCTAAATTAGGGTTTATCGTTGTAAGTTCTTCAAGTCTAGTTTCCCCTATTTTTTCTTTTAATATTTCAAGAATATTGGGTATTCTTTCATATATTGTATGTTCTCTATGGGCATTTGTTCCTAAAAAATGTATCATATTATTTTCTAATAATTTTTCTGCTAGTAACTCTGCTTTTTTACCATATTGACCAATTATACTTCCATAATTCATCTGCATTAAAACGCCTTTTTCTATTAAGTCATATACTAAATCTGGTTCTTTTTGAACATATAAATATCTTTCTGGATGAGAAATTACTGGCACTAATTTATTTTGTTTCATTTCTGAAATTATATTATATAAGTTCTCTGGTTCAACATCTAATGGCAATTCTAATAATACATAACTTGTATTGTTGATTGTTGAAGCTTTTCCATCTATTAAAAGATTCATAATATTGTCAGAGATGAATATTTCACTTGCTAATAATAAATCTGTTTGTACATATTTTTGTTGTAAATTTTGTAATACTACATCTAGCCATATTTCTGTTTCTTCAATACTGGTCTCATAATAATTTTCAATATAATGTGGTGTTAATAATATTGTATCAAATCCTGCTTTTTCCGCTTCTTTTATCATATTGTATGTTTCCTCTATACTTCTAGCTCCATCATCTATGTTTGGTAATATATGTGAATGAAAGTCTATCATTTTTTTATCTCCTTAGTATTTTTATTTTTACATCTTATTTGGCATTTGTATTCCTAATAACTCTGCCCCTTGTTTTAATATTTTTCCTACTGCAATTGTTAAGTATATTCTTGCATTTCTTATTTCTTCATCTTCTACTATAATTTTATTTTCATTATAAAAAGAACTATATGCTTTTGATAAATCTATCAAAAATCTTGCTAATATTGAAGGCTCATTTTTTTCTGTTACTTGTATTAAAGTATTCTCAAAATTATATAATAATTTTATTATTTTTTGTGAGTATTCATCATTTAGCTTTTCAATTTTTATGTCTTTAAATTTAGGAATTGCATCTACCTTTTCAATAACACTTTTTGTTCTTACATATGTATATTGAATATATGGGCCTGTTTCTCCTTGAAAATTTAACATTTCATTTATATCAAATATTTCGTCCTTTATTCTGCTTGTTGCTAAGTCATTAAATATAACTGCTCCAATTCCAACTTTTTTTGCAACTTCTTGTTTATCTTCTAAATCTGGATTTTTTTCTTCGATTATTTTATAAGCTTGTTCTATTGTATCATTTAGCAATGTTTCTACTTTTACAAAGTTTCCAAGTCTTGTAGACATTTTACCTGTTGGAAGTCTTACGAATCCATAAGGTACATGTTCTAAGCCATCTGTATATTTTTCATCTAATCCTAATAATTTGGCTACTTCAAATATTTGCTTAAAATGTAAATTTTGTTCATAAGAAGTAATATATATACTTTTGTCATAATTATATGTTCTTGCTCTATACAATATAGAAGCTAAATCTCTTGTTGCATAGATTGTTGAGCCATCTGATTTTAATATTATACATGGTGTATCTATTCCTTTATCTGCTAAATCAACAACCATTGCTCCTTCTGATTTAACTAATTTTCCTTTACTTTTTAAAATATCTACTACCTCTTCAGTTTTTGTAGCGAAAAAAGCTTCACCTGTAATAAAATCAAATTTGCTACCTAGTAAATCATATATTTTTTGAAATTCTTTTAAACTTAACTCCTTAAATTCTTTCCATAATTTAACACAGTATTCGTCACCTTGTTCAAGTAATTTAAAATTTTCTCTTGCATTATTTAATACTGATTCATCTTCTTTACATAAATTATTTATTCTCATATAAATGTCTGCCAACTTATCTATTGCATCTTCAGTCAAATCATATTCATTGCCAAATAATTTATATCCTTCTATTAATTTTCCAAACTGTGTTCCATAATCTCCTAAATAATTTATTCCTACAGTATTGTATCCTAATGCTTTATAAATATTGTATAAAGCTCCTCCTATTACTGTTGTTTTTAAATGTCCAATATGGAAAGGTTTAGCTATGTTTGGTGATGAATATTCTACTAAAACTGTTTTGCCTTTTCCAATTTGACTGTTTATAAATTTAGGATTATTTTCTATTGTTTCTAATACTTGCTTTGTTATTATATCTTTATTTATATAAAAATTTAAATATCCGCCTACTATATCTACTTTTTTTATTATATCCTCATTTATTTTTATTGTTTGTTTTATCTCATTTGCAATTATTTGTGGTGCTTTTTTTAATTCCTTTGCTAATTTAAAAACCGGAAATGAATAGTCACCATTGTCTAGATTTTTGGGAATTTCTATATATGTTTCTAAATCAGTCCAATTCAAATTCACACTATTTGCTATTTCTTTTGCTATTTCTTCTTTAAAATTGACCATATTGTTTCTTCCTTTCCTTTCTCTTACACTCGGTTATTATATCAGTTAATTTTGCATTTTGCAACAATTTCCTTAATATATTTATTTAGGAGGTAATATTATGCCAATTTCAAAATTAAGAAAAAATTTTTTACCTATTTTATTTTTGTTATTTACCATTTGTTTACTTATATTTTCTAAATCTAATTTACAAGCTGTTAAATCTGGCTTATCTTTATGGGCTAACTCTGTCATTCCTTCTTTGTTTCCATTTTTTGTAGCAACAGAACTTTTAATGCATACTAATATCATTTATTTTTTTCAAAAGTATTTGAACAAATTTATTGAGCCAATATTTAATGTTAGAGGTGCTGGCTGTTTTGCTTTTTTGATGGGAATTATTAGCGGATATCCTATTGGTGCTAAAATTGCTTGTGAATTTAGAAAAAGCAATACTTGTTCTAAAGAAGAATGTGAAAGATTATTAAGTTTTACAAATAATTCTGGTCCCTTATTTATCATTGGTACAGTTGGAATTAGCATGTTTGGTAGTTCTCAAATTGGTTTAATTTTATTTATATCTCATTTGCTAGCTTCTATTACTGTTGGTTTTATTTTTAGGTTTTGGCACAAAAATTCATCTAATAATTCTTATAAAATATTTAAAACAACAAATACAAAATTTGTGAAATTTTCAAATTTAGGTGAGGTTTTGTCAGAAAGCATAAAACAAGCCACATCTACAATAATGTTGATTGGTGGCTTTATTGTTATTTTTTCTAGCATAATTTCTATTTTAAATAATAGTAATATATTTAACTTTTTATCTATTATTTTGGAACCGATTTTTAATTTACTAAACATTGATATTAGTTTTATAAATGGTTTATTAACTGGATTATTAGAAATAACTAATGGAATTAAACAGATTTCTACAATTCAGATAAAGAAAATCTCTATTAATTTAATTTTAACATCTTTGCTACTTGGATTTGGTGGAATTTCTATACTATTACAAGTATTTAGTATTGTTTCTAAAACAGATTTGTCTATAAAACCTTATATTTATGGAAAAATATTACAAGGACTGGTTTCTGCTTTATATACTTTTATTATTTTACAATGTATTCCCATACTTAATTTAGATTTATAAAATAAAGTCAATATTGACTTTATTTTATTTTTTCTAATTCATCTATAGAAATGCCTGTAGCTTTGCTAACTAGTTCTATATCGACATTAACTTCAAGCATCTTTTTAGCAATTTCAATTTTTTCTTCAATTTTTCCTTCTCTTATTCCTTCCATTCTTGACTTTTTTACTGCTCTTTCTCTGTCCTCTTTTAAGTTCTCTATTACTCCCATCATTTTGCTCTCTCCCTCTCTTATTCCTTCCATTCTTGACTTTTTTACTGCTCTTTCTCTGTCCTCTTTTAAGTTCTCTATTACTCCCATCATTTTGCTTTCTCCTTCTTTTATTCCTTCCATTCTTGACTTTTTTACTGCTCTTTCTCTGTCTTCTTTTAAGTTTTCTATTACTCCCATCATTTTGCTTTCTCCTTCTCTTATTCCTTCCATTCTTGACTTTTTTACTGCTCTCTCCCTATCTTTTCTCAAATTTTCTACAACAACCATCATATTCTCTTTTCCTCCTAACTTTTGATATCTTTCTAATATTTTTCTTATGTCTTTCCTATCATATTTTGTCATTGCTATTGAAGTAATAACGTTTCTCACAAATTCTATTTGTTCGTTAGTATATTTTCTTTTATTTATTTCCAATTCATTTTCTATTTCTTCCCAATAAGTATTAAATTCTTCTTCTGTTTTTGCTTTTTGCATTAACATAACTTTAGTTATTGTAGTATTATCTTCTAATAATTCACTATTATTTATTTGATTTACATCTACAAATAAATAATTTGAAAAACCTTTAGGTGTATCTTTTCCCCAATTTATTTGCATTTCTTCAAAGCATTGTTTTGCTGTCCATTTACCTTTTCCTATATAAATTACAATTGGTATTACTTGTGGAAATTTATAGCTTTTGTTTTTATATTTTCCCTTTGTATCTTTTATTACACTATCTATTATTTCAAATTGATATTTCGCAATTCTATATGCCATTACATTATCAACCTTTGATTGATGCTCTAGCAAAAAAAATACATTTTTATCTTTCAATTTATATACTACATCAGCTTCTGAGTTTTCTAGATTAGAACTAACAAAACTACTATTATATTTTTCAATTTTTTCTTCAGTTATAGTAGCTCCTCCATTTAATGCAATATTTATTATTTTTACTGCATTTTTCTTTTCATCTAAAGCCATTCTCATTGTTTTATCATAAACATTGTTTATTGAATTTTCTTCTTTTTTTACATTATAGCTATATTCTTCTGGATTTTCACATATTTTAAGTATTTCATTGTCTAACTTTTCATACTCAGTATCATCTTCTCTATAATAAAAATTATGAATTTTTCCATCTGGTGTATCATAGTATAACATTTCTAAAATTGCTTTTTTCTGATTTTTTTGAACACCATATTTTTTTAATATTTTATCAAATAAATCTTCTTTTTCTTTCATGTATTTCCTCACCTTCAAAAATATTTTATAATATATTTATTAGTTAATCAAGTATCATTAAGTTTATTTTTTATACCATTTTTTGCTATTTCTTTTGTTTTACTCTATATTTCTCTTTTTATTACTATTTAACCTTTAAGTTAAATTTTTTTTAAAATTTTTAGCAAAATTTTGTAATAATTTCGCATCTCTTTAATATTTATTAATTAGAATGGAGTTGATTATATGGAAAAAGATAATACTAATTACCAACCTTTTGCTGACTTTGGAATGCAACAACCAGGAAACCAATATGGAAATTTTATGCCAGATGAACCTTTTTTTAATCCTATGGCACAATATGAGCAAGCTTATGTATATTACAGATATTTATGCATGCAGATGGATTACAAAATAAAATGCAAAGAATATGAAAAAATGACCAAAAATACTTAAAAGAGCCTTACGGCTCTTTATTTACTGAAAATTAAAAAATATAATAAAACTATAATTCCAAGTGCTATTCTATAGTATCCAAAAGGTTTAAAATTATGTTTCTTAATATAATTCATCAAAAATTTTATAACAAACACTGACACTAAAAATGCTACTATCATTCCGTACTAATAAAACAGCAATTTCTATCCCTGTAAAATTTAAACCAAATTTTACAATTTTAAGCAAACTTGCTCCAAGCATTGTAGGTATTGCTAAATAAAAAGTAAACTCTGCTGCATTTGCTCTTGTAAGTCCTATAATTAAACCTCCTATTATTGTAGCTCCTGAACGTGAAGTTCCTGGAAAAATAGCAGCTAATAATTGAAAGAGCCCTATTATTAAAGCATCTTTATATGTAATAGATTTTATATTACTTTTTTTATTGTTTTTACTTGTTTTTCTGTTTTCAACAACAATAAAAATAATACCAAATACAATAAGTGCCATCGCAATACAAGGTGGATTATAGAAAACAGCTTCAAATACATCATCAAATAGTAAACCAATAATAGCAGCTGGAACACAAGAGACTAATATTTTTCCCCATAAATTCATTTTGTCTTTATCTAAATATGATAAGATACCTGTTTTCTTAATAGCTTTTGATTTATTATTTGTAAATGGCCATATATTTTTTAAATATATAACTACAACAGCAAGTATTGCTCCTAACTGAACTACGACTTGAAACATTTCCCAAAATTCTGGTGATACTTCCTTAAATTTTAAAAACTGTTCAACTAGTATTAAGTGTCCTGTACTACTTATTGGTAGCCATTCCGTAATTCCTTCTACAATTCCAAATATAATTGATTTTATTATTTCTAATATCATTAAATTTTCATCCTTCCTCTATCATTTTATATATTGTTTTTTTCATAAATTCTGCAGATGTAACAGGTGCAACCTTTCCTGGTAATGCCAAAGCCCATATGTATTTTGCATTTTTGTCAATTCCACCTGGTTTTGATGCTAAATCTATTAGTACACAATCTTTTTTTACATATTTTAGTCTCTCTTCTGTTAATATTAAATGTGGTACAGTGTTAAAAATAATATCATATTGATTTAAATTTTCATTAAGTTTATTTATATCAGTAGAATTATATCCATAACTTTCCATCCATGCAAAGTCTTCTTTTTTCCTTGCAGCACATGTAACATCAACTGATAATGCTTTTAATTTATTTGCTAGAATTTTGCTTATTCTTCCAAATCCTAAAATTAATATTTTGCTACCATGTAATAATATATTTGTATTTTCCATTGCAACTTGTATTGCTCCTTCTGCAGTTGAAAGTGCATTTAATATAACAAGTTCTTCTTGATCCATTAAATCTATATATTTTATATTATTTTCTTTTATTACCTCTTTAACATTACTTGAAAAATTTCCAGCAATAAAAATTTTATTATTTATTTTTTTAAAAAAATCACTAATAGAAATTTCTTTATTGGAAAATGGTGCATTTACATTTATATCATCTTTAGAAAATGGCATTGGCCCTATTACAAAATTTGCTTTACTAATAGCTTCTTCCAAAGTTTTAGTAATAATTAAATTAGATATATTTTTAATTTCTTCTACTTTTTCTAATCCGTATACATAAACTTGTTTTTCATCTTTAGCAATTAATCTTGCAAGATTTACAATTCGTAAATCTCCACCTATTACAGCAAAATTTTTACTCATAAAATCCTCTCCTTCTTGAATATATATTATTTAAATATATTTATTATTTAAGGATTTTATGAGTATTAACTATTCTTGAATTTCTCTATCATTATTTTCTATTTCTTTATTTTTTTCATTTTTTTCTCTATTTTTTCTTAATAGACGGATATCATTATAACTTAGATTTCTAGTTATTTCAGACATTTCTTCTAAATGTTCTTTTACCATTTTTTCTTTTTTAGTCATTTTCGTTTTCTTTTCTTCTGATATTTCTAAATTAAATGGTATTGAAAGCTTTGCATAAATTGGTATAAAAATCGAGTCATTATTGATTTTCTCAACAATTTTTTTAGCATCTAATTCTATTGCTAAATTTGCATAATTAATTGCTGTATCTTTGTCTAATTGAATCAAACATATTTTAGCTAATTCATAATATGCATCAGCAGCTAATTCTTCATCTTCAGTTGCTTTTACAAATCTTTCTTTTGCTTCTTCTAATTCTTTGTAAATTAATGCAATCTCTGCTAATGAATAATTAGTGTTATATAATAAAGAATTCAATTCTGCTGCTTTTTGATATGATTGTTTTGCATTTTGAAAATCATTTAACATTGTATAAACCATTCCTAAATTATAGTGTAGTTCATAATCTGCAGGATTATATTGAAGTGCATCTTGATAAACACTTACCGCTTCTTTATACATTTCTTTAGCGCAATAAATATCTCCTAAAAGTTTTGAAGCTTCGCAATAATCTGGTTGCTTATTTAATAAATTATTTAGCATTTGAATTGCCTCATCTTTTTTATCTAAATTATTTAATAAACCTGCTACTTTATAGTAAGAATCATAATCATTTTTTTTGATATCTATTGCTTGCACATATTCATCTATAGCTTTTCTCATCCCACCTTCTGATTCATAGATCTCTGCTAATTGTTTATGCGCTTTATAACTATCTGCATTTCTGTCAATTATATCTATTAATTGCTGTTTTGCTTTTTTATTATTTCCAATTTTAAAATAAATTTTTGCTCTTAGCAGTTTTGTAGTTTCAAATAATGAAATATTTCTTTTTTCTAAAATAATAATTATTATCGGTAATACAACAGAAATAATCCACATTATAACTTTTAAAACTATATTTATATTTAAAGATCCAATAACACTTATAAAATTTATTGATATTCCTAGTGTTTGCATAACTAATACTACTACATATGTAGTATCATTATTTTTTATCATCTTACAAAAAATCAAAATAAATAATACTAATGTTATTACAGTAAATATTAATTGCTCTATTATCATTTTGTTCTTCTCCTTTAATTTTGGTTTGTATTTGTATTAGTACTATTTTCAATATATGTGTTTGCACTAGTATTTTGATTTGTGTCATCTCTATGTGAGTCATATACTAATAGTACAATTCCTATAAAACATATAATTGCTATTATTGCTTTTATTACAAAATTAACTGATACTTCTCCTTTTTCGCTTTTCAAAATAATTCCTCCTAATTCTTATTTACACTATATATTTTATCTTATATTTTAGCATTATTCAAGTATTTTATTAAAAAAACCTTGGTGGTCTTGGCGGTGGAAATATAGGGCGTGGTGGCCTTGGCCTTCCGGGTCTTACTCCAAGTAGCTCTCTTATTATCAGTATTTTTATTAAATCACATAAACCTCTGTTACATTGTCTATTTTCCTTTTTTCCTTCTTGATTTCTATTATTAGATTGATTAGGCACATTTAAATCTACTATTATTTCATTATTTACAGAAACTTGATTATATATTTTATGTGTTAGCTCTTCAACTAAATCTTTTGTAATACTTCTATTACAATTTTTACATTCTTTTTGTACTATAGGATAAATGGATTTATAAATGTCTGGATAAGACTCTTCCAAATCTCTTATTCTGTCATCTTCATTTACATCCCAATAGTTTTCTTCATATTGTATTGGATATTGTCCATATTCATTTTGATATAGATTCTCAATTCTACCATTAGGCAGATATCCTAAAACATTTCTTAAGTATTCGTCATAATCTTGATTAAACATAAAAAACCTCCTTACATTTTTTGTATATTATGCAAAGAGATTTTATTTTGATACTTAATCATATTTTTAAATTTCATTAACTAATTTTTTAAACTGATTTCCTCTATCATAAGCATTTTTAAACATATCAAAACTTGCACTTCCAGGTGAAAATAAAACAACTTGCCCCGGTTTTGCTGATTTTCTTGCCATATCGATAGTTTCTTGTAAACTATTACACATATATATTTTTACTGTTTTACCTTGAATCTCCATTTCTTGTTTTACGCTATCGAATATTTTTCCTGCTGTCTGCCCCATTAAAATTAATGTTTTAACTTTATCCAATATTGGTTTTGCAAGTGGAGTATAGTCTAAATTCTTGTCATACCCACCTGCTATTAAAATTATTTCTTCGTTAAACGCATTTAATCCTGATATGGTTCTTGTTGGTGATGAACTTGCTGAATCGTTATACCATTTTGTATTATTTATTTCTCTAACAAATTCTAATCTATGTTCAACACTATTAAATTCTTTAATTGTTTCTACTATTTTTTCCATAGGTACAAATTGCCTTGTTGCAGCAATTGCAGCACATATATTTTGATAATTGTGTATTCCTCGTAGTTTAACTTCAGATGTATTTAATATATGCTTTCTTATCTTATCTTCACTTTCTTTTATTACATTATCATCTACTATATAACCATTTTCAAGTTTTTCTTTACTACTAAAAAATATTACTTTTCCTTTGGCTTCTTTTTCACAATTTTTTGTTATTTCATTATCATAATTTAATATTAATGTTCCATTTTCGTCTTGCCATTTGAAAATATTTTTCTTAGCCTCTATGTATTCTTCATAATCTTTATGAATATTTAAATGATTTGGTGTTATATTGGTTATTACCGAAATCTGCGGACTTACTTTCATATTCATTAATTGAAAACTACTTAATTCTAATACTATAACATCATCTTTTTTCATCTCAGAAAGTTTTGTAAATAATGGCTTACCTATATTTCCTCCAACATAGGTATTTAAACCTGCATTTTTTAATATAGCATATATTAAACTTGTTGTAGTTGTTTTTCCATCACTTCCTGTAATTCCTATCACAGTTCCTGGGCACATTTCTACTAGCATTTCTATTTCTGTTGTTACTATAGCACCTCTTTCATATTCTGCCATTAATTCTGGTACTGTTGGTAAACAACTTGGTGAACGAAATATAAGATCAAATCCTTTTAATTTTTCTAAATAATTCTTGCCTAAAGAAAATTCAAATGCATATTCTGTAATTTTATCCATTATATCTTTTGGAATTTCATTTATGTTTTTCTCATCAAATACTGTTACTTTAGCTTTTTTTTCATGTAAATAATCTAATAAAGGCAAATTGCTAACTCCAAGCCCAATTACAGCAACTTTTCTATATCTTATGTAATTGTTAAATTCTTCTAATTTTTTATTTTCCATAATATCCCCTCTGTTTCATTTTATGTACATTTTTTTATTTCTGCTACAGCATTATATAATATTTATAGCCAAATTTCAATCAATTTTTTTATTTTATAGCTTTTTAAAGTATATTTTTTATTTTTATGTTAAAAATATATTTAGTATATGTTATGGAGGTGTTTTTATATGTCAGAAAAAAATAGTAAGAATAACAAAAAAAATAACAATAACAATAGCAACAATAATAACAACAATGAAAGACAAAATAATAATAACAATTGTAGATAATTTATAATATGAATTTAGTATATAATATTTAATATCAACAAAAAATTATATCATAATATGGAAATTCAAGGCCCAATAGAAGATCTTAAAATGTTTTGAATTTAAATATTATGATATAATTTTTTCGTTTTATTATATATTTTTGTTATTTAAAAATTTTTCTATCAATTGTTCTCTGCATTTATTCTCGAACTCATCATTTAAAGGTTCTAATTCAATTATTTGATTGTATTTACGTTCTAAGCAATATTTTATAATATAATCTGTTATCTCAGGATTTTTTGAAAGAAGTGGTCCGATGTAAATAAGTTGCTATAACATTTTTTTCCATATACCCTTCACATTCATCTCCAAATTTATTTCCATTTCCATACAATACTTTTCCAAATGAATTATTAATCTCATATGTTTGTCCACCATGATTTTCAAAACCTATAACTTTAGTTTTA
Source organism: Clostridia bacterium (assembly GCA_017404025.1). Lineage (GTDB taxonomy): Bacteria > Bacillota > Clostridia > TANB77 > CAG-508 > CAG-269. The sequence continues at coordinate 20,744 of JAFRDD010000141.1, read as the reverse complement.
ATATTATTATTTAATGATACATCTATAACAATATTCCCAATGCATCTCTGTGAACGATTTTGATTTGCTTTTGTATAATAGTTAAATATTTCTAATCCTGGTATAATATTTCCTTCTACTCCTTTATAGTATTTTCCAAATAATTGATATGCACCACATATAAGTAATAAAAACACTCCTTTTTCTTTTGCTAACTTTATTTCTTCTTTATACTTAATTAAATCTTCCGAAAGTATTTGCTGTTCATTATCAGCTCCACCACCAGCAAAAATAATATCATAACTTTCAAAGTCTGGTTTCTCATCATTTATAGAATAATTATCAATAATTGCTTTAATACCTCTTTGTTCTAATCTATATTTTAATATTTTAATATTTCCAATATCCCCATATAAATCTAATATATCTGGGTATAAGTATAATATCTTTAATTCTTTCATAATTTTTCCTTTCTTTAGCAAATTTTCATTAATTTTTCATTAGGGACGGTCCTTTTTGAAAAAATCACTAACAATTTTCATTAGAGCTAGTTTTTAGCTTAAGGATTTCATGTCTTGTTTCTTGAATTGCTGTATAATTAGATATTGCATATTTCGTATTTTTAGTTTTATATAACGCTTTTACTGCTTCTTTTAAATCTAAATAACTTTCGATTTTATTTGGTGAAATTCCACTTGTTTTTATACATATTGCCATGTCATAAGCTCTTGTCCCACTTGTTATAAATCTTTTTACATTATTCATATTTGAAAAATCTATATCATATATCCAAGATACATCTTTTCCATCTGCTAAATTATCATTTAAAACAAATAATACATCTTTTTCACTATCATCCTCATTTACAAGTCTTAAACTAACATTTGCACCAGTTGGGTTTTTGGCTAAATTTATCGTTGTTTCACAATCTTGTATTACAATTTTTTCTTGTCTACCATTGTTTAATACAAATTTTTCTAATGCTTTTTTCATTTCATCATATTTTACGTCATAAAGACTTGTTGCAGTTATACTTGCAGCAAAATTATATATACTGTAAATACTATTAAATTGTATTTTAAACTTATTATTATCCACTTTAAATGTTTTATTTTTTAAATCAACATCTGTAATAAATTTGTATATTTTATTATCTCCAAAATTACATTTAGGACATTTGAATTTTCCTATATGCGCATATTGATAATATTCATATTCAAGTCTAGTACTACAGAATGGGCAGAATTTTCCTTCCCCTGCTTCTTTCATATTTTCAGTTGCATATTGATATTTGTCTACACTAAAATAGTAAATATTTTTATTTTCTGGATTTGCTTTTCCAAGTCTTGCAACATTTGGATCATCATTATTTAAAACTAAATTTCCTTTATATGTTTTTAAAAATTCATTTATTTTTAATATTAATGATTCAACTTCACCGAACTCTATCTAGCTGATCTCTAAAAAAGTCTAAAACAATTAATGTATCCAGCTTTAAATCTTTAAACACTACCGGTAAATAACTTTCATCAACTTCTAAAGTAATAAAATCTGCTTTTAACTTCCCGGTTAATGAACAATTTTTTATTAATAATGATAATATGCCTGTTTCCATATTATTTCCCTGTAAATTACTTATTACTTTATTATTAGCTTGCTTTAAAATAAAATTTAAACTGTTATTTGTCATTGTTTTACCATTTGTTCCTACAACTGCAATTACTGGACAGTCTATTTTAAAATATTTAAATATATCTTTATTTTTTTTGTAAGCAAATTGTCCAGGAAGATTTCCTCCATTTTTTCTTGCTAATTTCAAAATTAATATTAAAATTTTGGTTAAAAAAACTATTAAAAAATTTTTCATATTATACCCCTATTTTTTTTATAAAGAGCTTGCCAAAGGAACCGTCCCTTTGGCAAGCTTCTTACATATTATACTTATCTTTTTTTTCATATTTAGTATGTAACAATTTATGAGCTCTATAGCTTCCAGGCTTTTCCAAAAATTCTTCATAAATCTTTTTTATAACAGGATTTTCATGTGATTTTCTAATTACGCTTTTTTCATCAATTGAATATAAACAATCAGCTCTCAATTTTCTTACATCCTTCTCTAAACGTGTTTTTGAATTTACTATCGGCTGACCTCCTCCCATTACGCATCCTCCTGGGCATGCCATTATCTCTACAAATTGATAGTCTGCTTTTCCATTTTTAATTTCTTCCATTATAATTTGAGCATTTTTTAGTCCACTAGCTACAACTACTTTGATTTTTTTTCCTGCAATATCAACAGTTGCTTTTTTTATTCCTTTTCCTCCTCGAACATCTTCAAAATCAATTTCTTTTAAATCTTTATTTGTTAATGTGTCTTGTGCTGTTCTTAATGCTGCTTCCATAACTCCACCTGTAGTTCCAAATATTGCGGCAGCTCCTGTTGCAACTCCCATTGGATTATCAAATTTTGAATCTTCTAAAAGTCTGAAATCAATATTGGCTTGTTTAATCATTCTTGCAAGTTCTCTAGTAGTTATTACACAGTCAACATCATACATTCCATCATTTTGCATTTCTGTCCTCTGTCTTTCATATTTTTTTGCAACACACGGCATAACAGATACAACAAAAATTTTATTTGGATTAATTCCTTCTTTTTGAGCATAATATGTTTTTATTAATGCCCCAAACATTTCATGTGGAGATTTGCAACTTGACAAATGTTCTAATTGTTCAGGATAATTCATTTCTATATATTTTACCCAACCTGGACTACATGATGTTATCATTGGTAATGTTCCACCATTTTTGATTCTTTCTATAAATTCATTTGCTTCTTCCATTATTGTAAAATCTGCACCTGTATTTGTATCAAATACTTTATAAAAACCTAATCTTTTTAGTGCTGTTATCATTCTTCCTGTTACATTTGTTCCTATAGGCAATCCAAATTCTTCTCCCAACGCTGTTCTAACTGCTGGTGCCGTTTGAACAACTACATATGAATCTTCATCTTTTAATTTTTTCCAAACTTCATCTATACTTTCTTTTTCATGTAATGCACCTGTTGGGCAATTAACAATACATTGCCCACAAAATGTACAATTTACATCTTTTAAACTTTTGTTATCAACAGTAGATACGCTTGATTCAAATCCTCTATTTATGCAATCTATAGCTCCAACTCCTTGTAATTTTTTACATGTTGAAACACACCTTCTACATAATATACATTTGTCAAAATCTCTAACAATTGATGTTGATTGATTGTCTATTTCATGTTTAATTTTTTCTCCTTCAAACATTATATCTTGCATATTAAATTGTTTTGCTAAATCTTGTAATTCGCAATTTCCAGACCTTACGCAGCTTAAGCATTCAACTTTATGATTTGATATAATTAAATCTAACACTACTTTTCTTGCTTCCATTACTTCTGATGTTTTTGTGTGTACTATCATCCCTTCTTCTACTTTTTGAATACAAGCTGCAGTAAAGCCACGTCTACCTTCGATTTGTACTAAACAGATTCTACAATCTCCTACTTCATTTATTTCTTTTAAAAAGCAAAGTGTTGGAATATCAATGCCTACTGTTCTTGCTGCTTCTAGAATTGTTGTACCTTGAGGTACATGTACATTTAAATCATCTATAACTAAATTAATTATTTTTTCTTCCATTTATTTTTTCCTCCCTTTTATTAGCTAATTGCCTTAAATGGGCATTTAACTATACATGTACCACATCTAATACATTTTTCTTGATTAATAACACGTTTTTCTCTGTCTTTTCCTTCTATCGCATTGACTGGGCAGAATTTTTGACATAATCCGCAACCTTTACATTTTTCTGCCTCGATTGTTATTTTAGAAATAGCCTTGCACTCATGTGTTCTACAGTTTTTATCTACAGCATGCTCTATAAATTCATCTTTAAAATATTTTAGTGAACTTAAAACAGGGTTTGGTGCAGATTGCCCTAATCCACACACACTTGATTTTATTATATTTTGAGCAAGCATTTCTAATTTTGCAATATCTTCTTCTTCACCTTTTCCATTGCAAAGCTTTTCTAGTATTTCAAGCATTCTTTTAGTTCCAACCCTACAAGGTGTACACTTTCCACAGCTTTCACTTACTGTAAATTCTAAATAAAATTTTGCTAAATTTACCATACATTTAGTATCGTCCATTATAATCATTCCGCCAGATCCCATCATTGAGCCTATTTCTTTTAATGATTCATAATCTATTGGTGTATCCAAATGTTCTTTTGGAATACATCCGCCAGATGGTCCTCCAGTTTGTGCAGCCTTAAATTCTCTATTATTTGGTATTCCTCCACCAATATCATAAACAATTTCACGAAGTGTTGTTCCCATAGGCACTTCAACTAATCCGATATTATTTACATTTCCACCTAAAGCAAATACTTTTGTTCCTTTTGATTTTTCTGTTCCAATAGCAGAATACCAATCAGCTCCATTTAATATTATTCTAGTTATATTAGCATAAGTTTCAACATTATTGATTAGTGTTGGTTTTCCCCATAATCCTTGAACAGCAGGATAAGGAGGTTTTATTCTTGGTTGTCCACGTTTTCCTTCTATTGATTCTAAAAGCGCTGTTTCTTCACCACATACAAATGCTCCTGCTCCTAAACGTATTTCTACATCAAAATCAAATCCAGTACCAAATATATTATTACCCAAAATCCCATAATTTTTAGCTTGATTTATTGCAATTTGAAATCTTTTTACAGCAATTGGATATTCAGCTCTTACATAAATATATCCTTTATTTGCTCCTATCGCAAAACCAGCTATCATCATAGATTCAAGTACACTATGAGGATCTCCTTCTAATATGCTTCTATCCATAAAAGCTCCTGGATCTCCTTCATCTGCATTGCAAACTACATATTTTTGGTCTGCTTCATTAATTTTAGTCAGCTCCCACTTTTTACCTGTTGGAAATCCAGCTCCGCCACGTCCTCTTAATCCTGATTTTTTAATTACATTTATTACATCATCTGGTGTCATTTCTTTTAATACTTTTTCTAATGCTTTATATCCATCAAATGCTATATATTCGTCAATATTTTCTGGGTCTATAACACCACAATTTTTTAATGCTATTCTTTTTTGTTTTTTATAAAATGTAAGTTCATCTAAGCTTTGAACTACTGTCCCATCTATGTCTTTACATAATAGTCTTTCAACTCTATTACCTGCAATAATGTGCGTATTTATTATTTCTTCACAGTCTTCTGGTTTTACCTGAGCATAAAATGTATCTTCAGGTCTAATAATTACAATTGGACCTTTAGCACAAAGCCCAAAACAACCTGTTTTTATCACCCTTACATTTTCTATATTCTTTTCCTTTATTATCTTTTTAAAATTTTCTAAAATTTCTGGCGAATTAGATGATGTACATCCTGTTCCTTGACATACAAGAATATGTTTTTCTCTTGCATCTAATTTAGTATTTACACGTAAATCTAATTCTTTTCTTTTTTCAATCCTTATATTTTGAATTTCTTCTAAAGTTTTCATATTTTTAATCATTCCTCTCTTATAAGAGGAAAATCCATTTTTAAATTTTCAAAAGGGACGGTCCTTTTTGAAAATTTTCAAAAAGGACCGTCCCTCTTGAAAATTTTATTTTAATTCATCTAAAACTTCATCAAGCATTTTTACTGTTGCTTTTCCATATACTTTTCCGTTTACTGTAAATACTGGTGCTAATCCGCATGCTCCTATACACCTTTGCGCTTCGATTGAAAATTTTCCGGTCTTTTGTTGTTTCTCCTTCACTGATTCCTAATCTTTCTTGTAATCTATCCATTATTTTTTGAGCACCTTTAACATAACATGCAGTTCCTAGGCATACTGAAATACTATATTTTCCTTTTGGTTTTAATGTAAATCTTGAATAAAATGTTATAACACCATAAATTTCTGCCATTGGTACATTTAGAAATTCTGAAAGCTCTTTTTGAACATCCATTGGAACATATCCATAATGTTCTTGAATTTCATTTAACATTTGAATTAAATTATCTTTAATTGGCTCATATGTATTAAAGAGTTTGTCTAGAAATTTGTCTCTACATTTGCATTTTTCTAAGTTTTCATTTTTTCTACATTTTTTTGTGAAATCTCCTAATTCTTTTTCCTTCATTTTATCACCTTTTCTTGCCATTATATAAATATTTAAATATTGGCATATTTTTATATATAAATATTATATTTTATATTGATTTTTGTCAATTGATTTTATAAAAATATTGAATAAAAAATGTCAAAATCTTGCATTTGCGGAAATATTGTATTATAATAGATTAGACGCTATATTGCATTGTACCCATATATCGGAGGTGATTTTATGTCTAGACCGAAACACAAAGAAATTGTACGGCGAATTGGCCGTACCCGAAACAATCCCCGAGTGACCGCTAGAACTTATAGCGAAAACTGGGCCAAAAACTTTATGATTCAATTACGAAAAGAGAAAAAAAGTTGCTTAAATCAAGCAAGATCTTCGACTTCAAAATAAGTGATTAACAGTTACTCGTAGCAATTGGTTCCCCCTAAATAAAAGAATTATTTAGGGGGATTCACTATTCCATTTTTATATTACATTTTATGTTTTTCTACAATAATTATATTATCTTCGCATATTTTTTTAATTTTATCTGCTCTATATGAATAAATTCTAAATTCATTTTTTCCATCAAATCTAATAGTTACAGATTTAGTATAATAATTATTAGGTTTCATTTCTTCTATTATAAGACTTGCCTTAGTTTCTTTTATAGTTTCAAATGTAGTTAAAAATCCTATTCCGCTACCGCCTTTTTCTTTATATGTTGTAACTGCTTCTTTTCCCAGTTTTTCTAGTGTTTCTATATTAAATTCTATACCAGTATCATAAATTGATAATTCAAATTTATCTTCCTTTATTCCAAGTATAGTTAAAATTTCTTTATTTTCGTTTTTTGATGATTTTACTGCATTTATTGCATCTCTTAAATGGTCTCCTATAAGTGTTTCTAGCTTATTCTTTGGTATTATATTATTTATTAATTGATGAATATTTCCTATTATTTTCAATTTGAATTCTATATCATTTTTCTTGCATTCACTTTGCATATATTTAAACATATTATCTATTTGTGGAATATCTGTTTTTGGTAATATAGAAAGATTTTTTATTGTTTCATATTCTTCTGCATATTCTTTGGTAAGTTCATTTACCATCTCTAATACATTTTTACTTACTATTTCATCTGAAGTTTCTGCTTTCATTAAACTTGTTTCTTTCACTAATAGTTCTAATGCTTTTTGCCTATTATAAAATTTGTGTGTTATTTTACTTACATTGAATCTTTCTTCATTTAACTCTTTGATTTTTTCGTCTTTTTCTTTTATTTCTTTTTCATATTCTTTCATTGTAGTATCTATTAGTTTTTGTTTGTAGTACATCTGAAACGATTTATAAATTGACACATACATTCCAATCCCCAAAATAATTTGAGTAATAAATAGATATTGTTTTATTTCTCTATGAACACCATTTATTCCAAAAAGTGTTCCAAAAATACAAGTGACTAATATTAAAGTTATACTTATATTAAGCATTATTATATTAATAATTTCATTATCTGCCATTTTAGTTAAAAAACTAAAACCTCTTTTTAATCTTTTTACTTTGAAAAATCCATATAATAGGCAAAATTGAATTACTAATACTATTATCATATTAAAATATTGATTTTGTATATTTAAAATTTTATATATAAAAAACGATATAATTGCACTTATTCCCAAACATATCATAGAAATAGCATATGAAATAATTGTTATCATTATTGAAGTACCAACTTTTATTTTAAAAAATAATGATAATAATATACCATATATAAGACCTGTAATGATTAATGCTAAAAAAGCATTAATAAATATTTTTATATAGGTACAAAAAGCAACTAATAAAATATTAGTAATTATTAACAACACAATTTTTACAATTTTATGCTCTTTTAAATCAATTATTTTTTTAAAACAAAAATATACAAATATATTCATAAAAAAAGTTTTTATAACGTATGTAATAACATCAACTTCACTTTCCATATTTTCCTCCTTTCTAATTATATATATAAAAAAAACAATAATCAATATAATACTTTCTTTTTTTGTATTATTCTGATTATTGTCTTTTTTATTGCTATTATCTAAACCAATATGCTAGCCATTCCCAAAAATCCATAAAAATCACCTCCGATATTTTTATTTGCATAAAAATATCACCTATACGTACTCGTATAGGTGATTATCAAAAATGATTATCTATTATAATTTATTATAATTTATTATAATTTATTATAATTATTGATTTTTCGACATTATCTTTATTTTAAAGCTAAATGTCCTTTTTAATTTTATCAGCATAATAATATATTAACTCTGTTGGAGTTGGTATACCTGTTTCATAATTTACTCTAGCAGTATAATATGTAGTTAAATCTTCTATTGGAGTTATTCTCCATGCATGAATTATAGCATTTTGCATAGCTCTGCTAATAGTACTACTAGACTTTTTATATTTGCTTACTAAACACTGGACTATAGAAACATTAGAATCTTTACTATTATTAATAACAAAATAAATTGCATCACGCAAATATTTTCTTCCACTTAAATGAATCCCAACGCCAATTAAATCTAGCTCTTTATTTATTCTATCTTTGATTTTGTCTTCCAAAGTTTTATCATCTTTTTCTATGCTAACAATGCTTTTATTGTTAGCATATTCATTAATAAGTAATAATGTATTGAGTATATGTTCTTGAGAATAATTTTTTTGTTTTTTATAAAAAACAAAATCAATGTTATTTTTATGGCAAAAGTCATATATAGCATCTGAATGAACATTTGTAGCCACAACAATCTTAGGGTATCTTCCATCGATTTCATTTTTAATTTTTTCAATAAAATCAAGTCCACTACCCTCACCATCATTTAACTCTAAATCTAATATTATAGAATCAGGCATGTATCTTTTATAATCCTCTATTGCCTTTATTGAAGAATTTGTAACTGATACAAGCTCTATATCATCTCTACTTTTTATAATTTCTTTATATATTTGACATTCATTTAGGTCGTCTTCAATTAGTAAAACTTTCATTACTCTTTTCTCCATAATAAGCCCTCCTCCTTCATTGTATAATAATGTTTTGTCATATTTTTTCATAAGTAATCATTATTATTTTTCATTTTATACTATTAATTTATTTTTAAAATGAAGTTAAATCGAATAAAGGAGTGTTTTTAATGAAAGAAGAAATTGGTGAGAGAATAAAAAATATACGTGAAAAAATGAATATGACAAAAGAAACTTTTGCAAAAAAAATTGGGATATCAGGCCAATATCTAGGATTAGTCGAACATGGTAAAAATTATTTATCTATAGAAAAATTAAAAGTTCTTTGTGACTTTACAAGTTTATCTGCAGATTATATATTATTTGGAAAAAATCCTAATATTGTAAAAGACACAAAAAATTTGCTAACTGAATTTAATGAAAACGAGATAATAACTGGATGTGAAACCCTAAAGCAATTAGCATTATTTATTAAAAAGATATAACACTTTTCAAAGTATTGCATTGACATTATAATTTTACTTTGGTAGAATATGGGAAGTAATTGCCATATTTTGTAAAAAGGAGTAATATTATGTTGAACGATGAAATAATAAATGTTGAATTAACAAATTTGAAAGAACAACTATACAAATGGAATAAAAAATCTATAGAAATTCAAAATAAATTTAATTTTATTTTACCTAAGTATATTATAGATGAAATAATTGAAAAAGAGGATACAAATGATTTTTCAAATTTAAATTATTTAATCAATTGTGCAGTTGTAAACGGAAGGCTTTCAAAAGATAATGGAGCATTGTTAAAAAAAGTATACATTTTTTAGCAATTTTAAACTCTGTTTCATTCAGCAATTATTCATAAGTATAATTCAAAAAATGTACCCACATTTGAAGTGAGTACATTTTTTGTTTGGTTATTTTATTTTATTTTACTTTTAATTTTAAACACAATTGCTAATACTACAAATATAGAAATTGCTATTAATATTACTGTTTTTACACCTGTATTTGGTAATTTTTGAGTTGCTTTTGTATCATCTTCTTGTCCTTGTTTTTCTTCAGTTTGTTTTGTTTCTTCTTTTGATGATTCATCTTTCTTTTCATCTTGTTTTTTCTCTTTTTTCGGTTCTGCTTCAGCTATTACAGTTTCATATGTTCCATTTCCATCATTATCTATACTTGCTTTCATTTTTGTTTTATCTGCATTAGCTGATATTAGTACTTTGCCTTTATCAGTTCCAGCATTTAATTCTACTGTTTCATCTATATTATTTCCTTTAACTTTTAAGTTGTTTAAATTATCTCCTGAAATTACTGTTCCTTCTGAAGTATTTTCTACTTGTACATCTTTTGTTCCTTCTCCTGCTGCTTCTACTGTATACCATGGCATTGCTGTATATTCTTCATTTACTGTCATACTTACTTTATATTTTTTTCCAGATGCATTAGTAAGTTTTATCTTCTTTTTATTTTCAAATACTGCTTTTCCTCCATTTTCTGTCTTAGCACTTAAATATGAATCTCCAAAATACATGCTAGTATCTAATTGGTCGTTTTCGTTTTGTGTTTCTACTATGTACAAATCCTCATCTGGTAGTATTGCATTTACTCTACTTATTTTTGATTTTCCATCAAATGTCGCTTCTCCTAAAATTGGACGAATTTCACATTCTAAATTTCCTTCTGTTTTTTCTAATCCCTTAATTTTTGCATTTTTTCCATCTTTATTTTTAACTTCTACTGCTACATCTGTATCATATTCCATCACTGCTGTATCTACTGATATTGATTCATCTTTTCTTACACTTTTTTCTAAATTAAATACTATATCAGTATCAACTTCATATGCGCTAAACCAATTTATATTTCCATAATCAGATTCTAATAGTGTATCAGTTCCAAACATATAATTACTAAAATAATTATCAAAATATAAATATCTATTATTGGGATAACCATTATCATATATTGGTATCCTATATGTATATCTTCCATCATGATAGCTTCCCTTTTCTGGTGCTCCTGTAATTACTATTGAATGTCCCCAATTTGTAGAATAACCGAAATCTAATAATAATAATCCATCATCATGATTTTTGTAATATTCTTCAACTCCATAGTATAGTCCAGATGTTGAATTTCCTTTATTAATATAATATGTTCCTGAGAAATATTGTAATGCCTGATATACATTTATTAACGATTTTAACTTAGGATTTCTTGATACGTCTGACAAATGATATTGTGTTTCTGCATAGCCTCCATCCTCTTGCCAATAATTATATGTTAACTTTTTGTTTTTAAATAAAACTGTTGTCATTTGCATTCCTACACATGACCCAAGCCATCTAGGATTTCTAGCATTATAATTATTTATTATAGATCTTTTTGATGCACTTAGAGCTTGAAAGTACTTATCCTGTATTTCATATCCATTATCTGATATAACATTACCAGCTTCATCATAATAGTATTTAGATACATAATGAGTTCCCCAATTTCCAAAATTGTAATTATCTTCTCCCCATATGAATGCATTGAATGTTCTAAATGTTATTCCATTTTCATTAGCATATTGTTTAGCTGTTGAATCATTATATCCATATATAACTAAGTCTTCTCTCCTGTCAAAAGCATTTTCTCCTATTTTCAAATCTTTATTATATATACTTACTTCTGTTAGTGGTGCTCCCTTAAAACATTCATCTCCTATTTCTTCTATTTCTTTTCCGAATTTTATCTTGTCAAACTTACAACCTTCTAATGCTCTCTTTCCAAATTTTTTTAGTGAGTCCGGGAAATTCATTTCTCCTAATCCAATTCCTTGTAATGCTTCGTCTTGAATTTCTGTTATTCCATCTGGAAATGTTATTTTTGTTATTTCTTGATTCTCTACATTTTCTACTTTTCTAATTTTTAAAACTTTTCTTTCTTCTTTTTCACCTTCTGTTTGTTCTTCTACTCCATCTTCTTTTATCTCATCTTCATTTTGTTCTTTTTTTACATATACTTTATCTGGTATTTCTAATTCTGTTTTTTTAGTTCTCACTATTAATGCACCATCGCCAGATATCTCATATTCATCTTCTTCAACCGTATCCATTAATTCATATTTTATTTCATTCTCTATAGCATAATTATATGCAGTAGAATTTGAATAACATTTTATTAATAATTCTTCTGTTTTTTCAAAAGCATTACTTCCAATATTTAAATTTTTATTAAATATTGTTACATTTTTTAAATTATAACAATTAGCAAAACTCTCATCTCCAATTTTCTTTACTCCTACTGCTAATGTTACATCTTCAAATTCACTTCCTTCAAATGCTCTATCTCCAATCTCTGTTAGTGTACTTGGAATATTCATCTCTATTACTCCAATATCTTTTAATGCTTCATCTCCGATTATATTTATGTTATCTGAAAAATTTATTTTTGGTATTTTTTGTCCATCTAAATTGTTTATTTTTTTCAATCTAATTACAGGAATATTATGTACTCTATCTGGTATTTCTAGCTCTGTTCTTTTTGTATTTACCGTCAATCCACCATTTTGATCTATTTGAAATTCTGCTGGAATATAATAAAGAGTTAATACTAACATTCCATTTTCTGGTATTGTCCCGTATATTATATTGTTTTTATCTGTATTATCAAAACTATATCCATCTATTGTTTTGATTTCAGCATATATATCTTCTCCAACTTTTCCAGTATCCACTATTGTTTCTAGTATTTTAAGTGTTTGATTTTCAATTGTTACATAGTTTATCTTATATTTTCCCTTTTTTGTTCCTCCAATTTCTTCGAACTTTATTCCATTACGCATTGCATATGCCTCTGCCGTTGAGTTATAATATCCATATATTGTTAAATCTTTTTTTTGTTCTGTTGAAGACTCTTCGCAAAACGCATCTTTACCAATCGATAAATTTTCATTATACAAATAAACATCATATGTTTTTCCAACCATATTAGTATTTCTGCTAAAAGACCTCCAACCAATAGATTGTACTGATTCTGGAATATGTATTTCTTCACATTTATTATTACTAAATGCAAAATCTCCTATTTTTTTTACAGAGTCTGGTATTTCTATTTTATCCAAATTATTACCCTCAAATGCTCCTTGCTCTATCTCATCAATAGACCTTCCCAATTTTAATTGTTCTATTGGATTATTCATAAAAGCCAATTGTTCTATACGTATAACACTATCTGGAATTTCTAATTCTTTTATTTGATTATTTCTAAACGAATATCTACTTATAACTCCTAATTCGCTTGGCTCTTCAAATACTAGTGTTGTTATCCCTTTATTTTCATATTGATACCATCCTATATCTTTTGTTGTTTTTGGTATAGTTAAAGTTGCTGTACTCTCAATTTTAGAATTACTAATATTTCCTTGTTGAATCCCTAACCTTGAACTTATTTTTTGTCTATTTATTATACAAACAGTAGCGATTACTGCTATTAATACAAATAGTACAACTATACTTTTTTTCTTCGTTTTTTGCATTTATTTCACCTCATTTTTCTTTTGCATATAGTATAGCATAATTATATTGAATTTCTATTACATTCCTATTACATTTGTATTACATTTGTATTACATTTATTTTACTAAATTTTTCAATTCTTCTAATCTATTTTTAAAATACCTAAAAGCAATTTCATAAGTTTCTTCTCTTTCTAAATCTACATCTACAGATTTTAATAATTCAAGAGAACCTTTGGATCCACCTTGACTCAACATATTAATATACCTATTTACATAGTCCTTCTCCCCTGCCAAAATTTTACTTGCAATTACTATTGCAGAAGTAATTCCAGTTGCATATTTATATACATAGAAACAACTATAAAAATGTGGTATTCTAGCCCATTCATATTTTATTAAATCATCAATTATAGTTGATTCTCCAAAGTATTTTTTTACAAGCTCAAAATATATTTTATTTAAATTGTCTGATGTTAGACTTTCTCCCATTTCTACTTTACCATGTACTTCTTTTTCAAATTCCGCAAACATTGCTTGGCGATATAGAGTTGCTCTTATCATGTCTAATTGTTCATTTATTAATGCCGCCTTTTTTGTTTTATCTGTTTCTTTTTCTATTAAATAACTTGCAAGTAATATTTCATTCACAGTAGAAGCAACTTCAGCTACCATTATTGTATAATTTGCATTTATAACATTTTGATTTTCACTTGCATAATAACTGTGCATAGAGTGCCCTAGTTCATGTGCAATTGTTGATACATCTCTTGAAGAATTAATGTAATTTAATAAAACAAATGGATGGACACCATACACTCCCATACTATATGCTCCTGTTCTTTTATTTGGAGTTTCATATACATCTATCCAATTATTATCAAATGCTTCTTTTAATTTACCTGTATATTCTTCTCCCATAATTTGTAATGCATTTAAAACTGTTTGTTTGGCTTCTTCAAATTTTACTTCTGTATCTTCTACATCTAAAGTATTTGTATAAACATCATAAGTATGCAGTTTTTCTACACCTAATAGTTTTCTTTTTAATTCTAAATATTCATGATTTAAGTTTAAGTTCTTATTAACTTCTTTTAACAAACAATCATAAACCTCAACACTTGAATCATCAGCATTCGTTGCCATATCAATAGATGATTTATAATCTCTAATATTAGCAGAAATTGTACATTTCTTTACTCTTGATAAATATAATTCTGTAATTGTATTAATATGTTTTTTATATAATGAATACATTGATTCAAATGCCTGTTTTCTTATATTTACATTAAAACTCATCAAATATTTTGAAAACAATCCATGCGTCATTTTTAATTCATTTCCATTTTCATCTTTTATGCTTGGGAATTCAAATTCTGTATCTGTAAATATTTCATATGCATTTTCTGATACTCCAAAAACTTCAGAATATTTTGATATAACTTTTTCAACATCTTCACTTAAAATATGTTTTTTATCTTTTATTATATCTTTAAAAACTTTTTCATATTCTTTCAATTTTTCACTTTTTAAGTATTCTTCAATCTTTTCCGTTGGAATTTTAGATAATTCTGGTTCTATAAAGCTTACTGATTCTGAAAAATCTGTAGTCACTTTTTCTGCCTTTTTATATAGCCTTATTGATTCTTGTTTACTCATATCTTTATGATATATAAGCATTGCATATCCATATATTTTTTCATCTATTTCTACTGCTTTTTCATAAGTTTTATAGCAATTATAAATTACATCTACTCCTTCACATAATTTTCCTTGAAATTCTTTTATTTTATTTATTTCTTTATATAATTCGTCAATTGCCTTTTCAAAATCTTCTTGTGTTTTAAAAATTGTGGTCAAATCCCATTCATATTTACTGTTCATTAAATTATACCTCCATATCTTTATTATATTGTATATCGTAATAATACCACAGGTTTCCATTTTATTTAATCTTTTTAAAATTGCTGTCAAGTTGCCAAAGGAACCGTCCCCGTGGCAACCCGCAGCAATTATTGTTCATTTATTACTTCCTTTTTTACATATTTAATATATTCTATATTACTATTTTTACTTCTTTCTACCATACAATTATAAATTTGATTTCTCAAATCTTCTTTTTGCTCTTTAACACTTAATTTATCATTACTAAAAAAAGGTCCATCTATATAGCTTATAATTTGAACTTTGTCATTATTTTTACCATAGGACTGATATGTATTAGTAATGCAAAAAGCTGGCTTTTTTAAAGTTACAGGATACTTAAAAGATACAGATTTAAAAGGTCTTATTTTTGTATAAAATGGCCAAATGTGTGCTTCAGGATATATTGTAATTGAGTGTTTTTTATTTATGTGATATTCAATCGTTTTTAAAAAATTTTGCATTGATACTTTATCTCCAGGTACCGGAATTGCTCCAAGCAATTCAATCAATCCACCAAAAGGTTTTATTGAAATATTTTCTGGATTAACTACAAAAAAATTTCTTTTGGGAAAGATTGGAATACTTGGTATAAATGTGTCTCCTAATATTTGAGTATGATTTCCATACATAAAATATCCTGTGTTTTTATATTCTTTTAAATTTTCTTTTCCTATATATTTTATTTTAAATTTTATTTTTGCATATAAAACTTTTATTGGCATACTTAATACGTTTTGTATAAGCCAAGAATTAAAATCCCAAAATTTATTTTTTTTATATTTAAAATTTTTATCTATAACTCTTGGCTCTATTTTTTTAGTAGAAAATTCGTCATTTAATTCATCTTCATAATAAATTATTTTCTGCTTTTCCATATTTAATTATTCCTTATTCTTTATTTTCTGTTTTATATTCTAATGGAATTTTATAAAAATCTTCATATACTTTTTTCCAGATTTCATAATTTTTTAGTAACATATTATCTGTATTTTCTCTTTCTGTTGCATTTTCATCAGGATAAATTGGTTTTTCTATATTTACAATATATTCTTGTATAGGAAAACCATCTTCTCCAATCATATTACTGTCTTGCATTGTAATAAAAATTGGTATAACTGGTACTTTGCTTCTAGCCGCTAACTTAAATGCTCCATGTTTTAATGGTTTTGGTTTTCTATAATTCCACCACATACTTTGTTCAGGGTATATTAATATAAAATCACCTTTTTGTAATAATTTATCTACTGCTTTCATAAATTCAACCATCGTTCTTTTATTTGAACTTAGTGGAAGTGTATTACAATTTCTAAAGAAAAATCCATATAGTCCTGGAAAATTAGTATAATTTCCTTCTCTTATAACTTTATGTAATTTTCTATTTTTTTCTTGACCTGATATTCTAAATACTTTTTCAATTGTAAAACAGTCATATGGGTTAAAATGGTTGCAAGTCACCATAGCTCCTGACTGAACATTTTGCATATTTTCTATGCCTTTGATTTCTTTTATTATTAATTTATTGTTTTTAATTAAATCATTTAAAAACTTTTCTCCAACTTTATTTGCAACTATTGTTTTTACTTTGCTCATAGATTTTTTATTTAAATAATCTACATTTTCAGGTTTTAGTGGTATTGTTGGTGGATCATCTTCTACATCTATATCAAATTTACCTTGTCTTTCTAATTCTTCTATTTTTCTTAATACTGCTAGTCTATCTTTAGCTTTTTCATGTATCTGGGCTTTGTCTTCTTTCTTTACTCTGTCATTCCCTACACAATCTGCCTCTTTTTGAGCAGTTGCTATTAAATTATCTCCAGCTTGCATATCTTTTACCTTTTGTTCCTCACTATAATTATCTTTTATTTTCTTTATATCTTCAATAAATTCTGTTTTTTCTGCATATTTCCAAAAATATTCTTCATATGCTATTCCTTCGAATAACCATGGTTTTGAAATTAAGTTAAAATGCAACAATTTTAATTCTTCTTCTTTTAAAATTTTTCCTCCAATTGGCATTTTATCCCAAGCTCCATCTAATATTTTTACTTTTCCTTTACAGATTCTATTTAAATAATCTTGGTCTTGTGCTACTGTATATTTAACTGTTTCTAGTAAATACAAAAATTTATCTTGAAATTTTGTTTCTCTTAGTCCTTTCAAATTCATTACAAGAACTCCTGCATTAAAATATTTAGAATAACTTTCTACTCCTACAACTTTTTCTGCATATTCTTGAAAAGCTTTTACATTTGCTATTGCTTCATCTGGCGCTGCACCAATTAAATTTCCTTCTAAATCGACGTTATACAAATTAGCTATATCTGTCAAAATAACTATATCACTATCTAAATATAATGCTTTATCATACTCTGGATATAGTTCAGGTATAAGTAATCTATAATATGTTGATTTTGAATAATAATCTCTTGTATATAATTTATTTTCAATTTCACCTAATTTACTTTCCAAATCTACAAATTCTATATTTAAATTTTCTCTTTTATATTTATAAATTCTATTTTTGTTTTCTTCAGTTATATTTTTCTTATATAAAACTATAATTTTATATAAATTTTGTGTTGAATAATTATCTACTAATGACTGCAATGTAACAGCTAAAAAAGGTATATAGTTATCATCAATAGTAAAAAATATTGGTATTTCATTTATATTATTCATAAATTTTTTTCCTCTCTTAGTTCAAATTCTTTTTTCTTTTTTAGGTACTCTTCTAAATCTTCATCAAAAGCATGACATTTTAATATTTTATGAACTTCTTCTACATTCCATTGTTTAAAATTTTCTGTTCTAGGATAAGGAAACCATAACATCCTTTTGCAAAAATGACATATTACTGTATCTTTTCTATTAAAATGAGCCTGTTCATTATATATTCTAGGTAATAATTTTTTTTTAGTTGTAGACCAAAATACTGCATCTTGATCTGCAAATAACATTTTCTTATTGCGGATTCTATCCCTTGCTTTTTCTAATAATTTTGTTTCACTTATTTTCTTCATATTAAATAATAACATCCCAGCATTTATATAATCTGGTCTAATTAATTTGCTTCCATATTTTTCTTTAACAGCCGCATATTCATAATCTTCAATATTTGTATCATAAAGTTCTTTTATGTCTTTTTGAGCCATCATATCAATGTCTAAATATAATAGTTTTTCTGGCATATTAGGTACTAAATCTGCTAATAATCTTAATAATGTATATGGTGTACAATATGCATTTTGGTTTTTACAATTTAAAAATTCTTGCTCATAAAGTTTTGTAACATCTATTTTTCTTACTTGATTGTCTTTATTTTTCGATTTTACTACTTCATTTAAAAAATCAATTTGTTCATCTTTTATTGATGTGTATTTTGCATTTACATTTGAAAGATCCATTGTAAAAATGTAACAATTAATTGCTTCTTTGGTTTTATTAGTAATTGATATTAACTCTGTTAGTGCTCCATCAAAAACTCCTTCATTTCCACATAAAAGTATATTTACCATAATTATCTCCCATTTTTTTATTTAATTATATATTATTATTCTTTATTTTTCAACAATTTATTTACTACTTCTTTAATGCTAAAATCAGGTGTTGAAGCCCCTGCCATTATTCCGACTTTGTAAGTTTCTTTTATTTTTTTTATATCTAATTCTTCTGCTGTTTCTATTAATATTGTATCTTTGCAATTACTTTTTGATACTTCATATAATTTTTTAGTGTTTGAACTGTTACTGCCTCCTATTATAATCATATAATCAACTTTTTTTGATAGTTCGTCTGTTTCTTTTTGTCTTTGATTTGTTGCAGAACAGATAGTATTTTTTATAACTAAATTGATATTTTTATTTATGCTTTTTTTTATTTTTTCTTCTATAATTGCAAATTTTTTTTCACTAAATGTTGTTTGAACAATTACCAACAAGTTATTTAATTTACTTTTATTAAATTCTTCCATTGCATTTTGTACATCTTCTTCTGTCTCAATCACAGAAAATCTATTTCCACAATAACTCACAGTTCCTTGTGTTTCTGGATGCTTTTCACTTCCTATTACAAATATATAAAATTCTTTTTCACTATACTCTTTAGCTATATCATGAATTTTTAATACAAAAGGGCATGTAAAATCTATTATTTCAATGTTTTTATTTTTTGCAATTTCATATATTTCATTTTTTATACCATGTGCTCTTATTATTACTTTTGCATTTTTTTCTTTTATTTCATTAATATCTTCTATTATTTCAATATTGTGTTCTTTCAATTTTTCTATTACTTGGCTATTATGTACAAGTTCTCCTAAGCAATATATCTTTTTTTCTTTTTCATTTTTTATTTCGTTCAAACTTCCTTCTACTGCTCTTTTTACGCCAAAGCAAAATCCTGCTGTTTTTCCGATTGTTATTTCCATATTCTAATCCTCGCTTTCGAAAATTATTATAACAAATATATTTTAAATAATCAATTATTCAAATTTTTTTAATACTTTTTGTAAAATTTAAAACAAAGAAAAAACGATAGTTGTACGCAATTGCCGCATACTATCGTTTTTCCCCCACACAGTCTAGTTCCGTTCTAGAGCACTATATTATAGGCTCTTTTTCACACAACCTTTAAGCTTTTATGACTTTATCGCTCTCCTTCCAGTCTTTTAACAGTATTCCGTTCACGTATACAGGTGTTTCCGCTTCAGCGTACTCTTCCTTAAGCTGCCTGATAAATTCGTCCTCAGCTGTTGAAAGAAGCTTACGCCCTTCGTCTGCCACCATAACATGAATCGTGTCATTGCCGTAGTTGTTGAGCACCTTTGCTCCCAGATTTTCAGTCGTATTACGGCTGATTATCTGGTACGGTATTTCCCTCATGAACGCCGATGCATCGTAGCTGACGCTTATACGCTCATCCATTATATTTCTCACCGTAATTTTGTCAGTATATGTGGCAAAAAAATAACGTATTCTCACATCATCCTTTACGCTTGTCAGAACTAAATCTCCAATCTGGTGTTAGAATAGATATATAGACACAAAATTTTACGAATCGAGAAAAAGATGATATAATATTATGTAAATGTAAAAAGGAGTGTCTAATTTATGAAAACATATACAGAAGAATTTAAAAAGACAATTGTAGAATTGTATG
>JAFRDD010000140.1 GCA_017404025.1 Clostridia bacterium | reverse complement strand
CAGCTTTAAAGAGTAAATTTATTTATATGTTTAAAATCTTCTTAATTTCAGCTTTAATTTTTCAGAAAATTAAGAAAATATTTTTATCCTTATTTTTTAAAAAATATCGAACTAGCTGCTTTAGCAGCAGTTAAAAAAATTCAAATTATTTTGTTTATAAGTATTTTAATTTATCACCACCTTTGGTAAAATTATATCTATAAGTCGCGTATTTTTATATGTTGCTTAAGGTTTGATATATCTTCAGATGTTAGAGGGTCTCTGCGAAAAGATTCTAATATTCTTGAAGATATTTCTTTTATACCCAATTTTAATTCTCTAATTGCTACGCTTCCGTGCTCTAGTAATTGTCTTATAATATCTGAAATTTGAACAAGCAAATAATGATTTTTCATAGCTATATTATCTAAACAACACATATGTGTAATATTATATCTAATGTTTTTTTGATTATTAAATCCTTGATTTTCTATCTTCCATCGACTTCTTCCCGCATTGAATATCTGTTCAATATTTCTATCTGTTATTTTTATATCTGTAACAAAAATAAATGTTAATTCAGTTTTTTCTTTCTTGCTTTTATCAACTGTAACATTTGTTTCTGCTATATTCAGACCTATTTTATGGTACTCAATATCATTCACATATTTATGATTTCTAACTTTGTGACACTCAATCTTTTTAATTTCTTCAAATTCACTCCATAGAGTTTTTGCTCTTCCTTCTTTAAATCTAAAAATAAATTTCCAATTGTTTTGTTTACAAACTTCATATAAAGGTTCACATGAATAAAGACTATCTCCCAATAAACATATTGGAAGTCTTGGAAATGATTTTTTTAATTTTTCTGCTAATCTTTTAGATGCTTTTATTTCACAATCTTGTTTACTATAGCTACCGCTTTCGTTTTCAACAAACTCTGTAGCAATACTCAATGCCATATCTCCAACTATTAACTTAGCTTCTAATACGACATGATAATAGACTGTTTTTGCAACTTCATCTGTATCTTTGTCATGATATTCTTTCTTTAAACAGTTTTCACAATGTTTTTCATCAAAAGATACTAAATGTGTTCCATCAATAGCTATACACCAATATTTATCCAATAATCTATATTTTTCTAAACATCTCTTTCTCATCAATGCTTTTATCATATAAATTCTTATTTTTTCTAATTCTGATATAGGTAGTTTTTTTAAAAAGTTATTTATAGTGTCATAATGAGGGATTTCTTCTAAATCATTATATCCTAATACTTTAGAAAAATTATTAATAACAGTATCATTATTAAAATCTTTAGTCATTTTATTCATACTATGTATTCCTGAAACATTCTTCATTATCATTGTGAATAATAACACATCTGGTTCATATGTAATGTAACTTGTATGCCTAACATCATTTACCGATTTTAATTTCTGGTTAAAGTTACAAAAGAAGTGCTTACGTATTTTTAAGAACTCCTCGAAAAAATTTATTTTCTTTTCTGCTTCTCTTTTTTCTTTTCTTGTTGTTTGATTTTTCATAAGACCTCCGAAAACGTAGTAATTTAATGCATTATACATATATAATTTTATTATAATTATTACATTTTCGGAATTTATTTGCTCGAAATATTTTTACTCTTTAGAGCTG
>JAFRDD010000139.1 GCA_017404025.1 Clostridia bacterium | reverse complement strand
TAGGTTTATACAAAAATATTATATCATATTATGTAAATATAATAATCCTTTACTACTTTACATTAAATTTTCTAAACAATCAGTTATTTAATGTAATTTAAACTTATAAAATTGATTGTTAAATATATTATACGAGGAGAAATGTTATGGAGAAAAAGAAAATAAAATTAATAACATCTTTAACGATATCATTAGCAATAATCCTAGGAGTAATAGTAGGATTTAAAGAAACAGGACAAGTTAATAAAAATGAAATACATAAAGCAATAGATATAGCAATAGATGGGATAACTACATATACAATGGAAGATGAAGAAATAAAAGAACTTCCAAGTACAAAAATTATAGAACAGACAGAAGAACAAGAAAATGCAACAGGAGAGGAACAAGCAACAACAGAAACAGAAGGATTTGAACTACAAGGAGAGATAGCATACAATGGAGATAATGAATTTCCTAGTGTTAGTTTAGGAGATTATATAGGATTAACATATTATTCGCAAATAGATAGTAGATGGTCAAGCCACACTTATACTTCTGTAGGTAATCCAAATCAAACAATAGGTTCAAGTGGTTGTGGTCCTACAAGTGGAGCAATGGTAGTAACTGCTATAAAAGGTGTAATTACTCCACAAGAAATGGGAGATTTGTATGTCAAGTATGGATTTAGAAGTGCTGACAATGGTACATATTTTAGTGCATTTAGATGGACTGCAGATACATTTAATATAGATTACAAAGAAACATACAAGCTAGATGAAACAGTAGAGTTACTAAAAGATAATCATTATGTTATTGTAAGTTGTGGTAATGGTTTATTTACAACTGGAGGACATTTTATAGTTATAGTTGGAATAGATGGAGATACATTAAAAATATATGATCCATATTTATATGCAGGTAAGTTTAATACATCTACAAGAAGAGGAAAAGTAACAGTAAGTGGAAATACAGTATATTGTAGTATAGATAACTTTAGAGAATATGCTAACTATATGAAATTCTTTGCTTTTAAAAATGAAGGTTCTAAACAAGAGAATAGCTACAAACCAGTAACAACAGAAAGCTATACAAGATACGTAAATGCAAAAATAGGATTAAATATAAGAAGTACACCAAATGGAACAATAATAGGTGGTTATAGATACGGAACTGCAGTAACAGTGTATGAAACAAGTGGAGATTGGAGCAGAACAGACAAAGGTTGGGTAAGTTCAAATTATTTAGTTTCTACTATATATAATAATTATGTTCCAGTAACACAAACATATAGAACAGGAAACTACAGAGTAACAGCTAGTGTTTTAAACGTAAGAACTGGACCTAGTACAAATTACAGAGCTAAAAAATATTATGAACTAACAGTTAATGCTAGAAGCCAAAACAGTAGACTAGGTGGTTATTATACAAACGGATTAAGAAGAGGTGTAGTAACTTATGTATATGAAGTTCGTAATGGATTTGGAAGAACAAATTCGGGGTGGATTTCAATGAGTTATTGTACTAAATTATAAAATAAAGGTAGATTAGATTAATTTCTAGTCTACCTCTTTTTTTATTGCAAAAACAAGTAATATAACTTGTTACCTAAAATATTTAAATGGCTTAAAAACGATTCTGATACGAGTTTTTAAAATCATATTGACAAATTTTGGTGTAAATGGTATCTTGAAAGTGAAAATTATACAAATTTGATATTATGTAAAATTTATGATATAATATTCAAAGAGATAGGAGGAATTATATTTATGAATGAACAAATAAAAAACGACAAAAGATATTATTGCAATTCAACAGGGATTGAAGTGACAAATGTAGATTTAAAACTAATAGCTAATTTTAAAGATAAAAACGGAACAGAACCATTATGTGAAATTATATTTTCTCCAGAACAGGCTAAATTAACAATGCTTATGTTACAGCAAGCAATACAGAATTTTGAGGATAATACTAGAAAAATCAACATAAACCCAAATGGTATTAATAAAGTAGAAGGTAAATAATATGGAAAATAAAAATAATAATTTTGTATTCGAGACGGAAAGTGTTTTGAATGATACCGTTATATTGACACAAGAAAACTTTTTGAATCATATAATATTGCATCACCCAGAAATGCTTGGACATGAAAATGATATAGAAGAAACTGTAAAAAATCCTAATTTTATATATAAAGCTAAAAGGTTTCCTGATATAAGAAACCATTTTGTAAGAAAAACAAATAAAAATGAAATTTCTGAGTATAATAATGTAATAGTAGAATATGATAGCGAACAAAATGGATATGTTAAAACTAGTTATTATTCTGAAAATTTAGAAAGAGGTGGTGACTATGTTTATGTTAGATACAACAATAAAATATGATTATGATATAGATGAAGACATTTTATATTTAAGCATAGGAGAGCCAAAACCTGCTATTACGCAAGAAATAGAAGAAGGTATTTTAATAAGGAAAGATATAAAAACTGGAGAAATTGTAGGGGTAACAATAATAGACTATAAGGACAGACTAAATAAAAAAGAAAAAATAAATATACCTAAAGTATTTGATTTAGCTAAAATAAAAATATAAGAAAAAGAAGAACTAGCCATAGTTCTTTTTTTAATCTCTCGACAGGTTTCGACACACTTAATTAACATAATATGGTATACTATAATCAAAGGAGATGATAGTATGCAAAAATATTATATTAAATCCTTACAAATGATAAAAGAATTAAACATAAAAAACGAGAAGGAATATACTAAATTAGTGAGAAGTTATTTGATATTGAGTTTAGAAAGTTTAAAATACATAAGTAGAACAAGAAACTTTAGAAAGATAATTCGATTAGCAAACGAGGTGTAATGCCTCGTTTTTTAATTTCATATAAGAAAATAGCACTTTTCCACCATAGTGGACAAAAAGTATGTTATAAGAAAATTTGAACATACTAAAAAGGGTGGAAAGTATGAGAATAGAGATTTTATTGAAAGATATAAGGAAGAAAAGACGGAATAAGTTTACAGCAACTATCAAGACTAACAGGAATATCAAGTTCACACTTGAATTATATAGAAAAGAATGAAAAAGAACCTACTATATCAGTATTAGTGCGTATTGCACAAGTACTGAATGTAAAAGTAGATGATTTATATAAAGTAATACAATAAAGTATTGCTTTTTATTTCTTGTATAAGAAAAAAGTCATTTTATAAAATTTCCACCATAGAGGATAACAGATATATTATTTTATCTGTGAATAGGGGGAATAAAAAAATGGTAGAAGATGTAATAGTATTTATAGAAGAAGAAAAATATCAAAAAATAAAAAAACAATTAAATAAAGAAGATGATTATTTTAGTAAAGAAGAATTACAAAAAATAAATGTTTGTTGATATTTTGTTGATAACGGGGCGAGTTTTAAAAAGTTTTAGGAGGTTTTTGAAAAAAATAAAAAAGTGAGCAAATCAACGAATACCAAGAGCTTGACAAAATACAAGAAACTTGATAAAATCGGTTAATGATAATACCAATTATTATGGAAATTTAACATAAGTTTTTTCAACAGGGACGGTCCTTTTTGAAAATAATTGTGAAAAAAGATAACATAATTTATATATATACCTTGAAAAACGTTTTATATTATGTTAAAATGTTTTGCAAAGAGGCTTTATGGGGGGAAAAGCTTTTTAGGGGGCAATTATTATTATTAAAAGCAAAGGAGATAGTGTTAATATTGTCAAGAACTTCAAGAAAAAACCTAAAAGCAAATTACTTTCATATTATGGTTCAAGGTGTAAATAAAGAATATATATTTAATACTGATAAATATATGAGGAAATACCATGAATTAATTTTTTTTAATTTAAAAAAGTGCAATGTGAATTTATTAGCATATTGCATTATGAATAATCATGCGCATTTATTAATCTATACAGAAAATATAGAACAAATGTCAAAATTTATGAAAAGCGTAGATACAGCATTTTCTATGTATTATAATCAAAATCAAAATCGTGTTGGAGTAGTATTTAGGAATAGATTTGAAAGCGAAACAATAAAAGATAGGAAACATTTAATAAATTGTATAGCATATATTCATAATAATCCAGTAAAAGTTGCAATGGTTGTGCATCCTAGTGAATACAAATATTCTAGCTATAATAGTTATATTGATGGAACTATTGGAGAACAAATAATAAACTTGACTTTTGGAAGCAAGGAGAATTGTATAAAGATATTTGATGAAATTCATAAAAATTATAATAATGGTGATTTTATTGATTATATAGAGAATATTGATTATAATAAAAAACTTAAGGAACTTATAGATATAGATATGAAAGGAATGCAACTAAGTAAAAAAATGCCACATAAATTTGTAAAAAAATTATATTTCGAAGAAAGTATACCGATTAGCAAATTATGCAAATTTTTTAATTTGTCTAGATATGAAGTATACAAAATTATAAAATAAAAATTTTCAAAAAGGACCGTCCCTGTTGAAAAAATGAAAAAAGGAGAGAAAAATGAATTATAAAGATTTAGCAGATTTAATATTTCCTGATAGCAAGGAAATAAGTTATTATGAAGAAAAGTATCCCAAAAGAGATTTGCCTGAAGGTGCAATGGTTTTAAGAGTGGCTCCAAGTCCAACTGGAAATGTTCATATAGGGACAATTTATCAAGCTTTAATAGATAAAATTGCAGCTAAAAGATCAAATGGAGTTTTTTATGTAAGAATTGAAGATACAGATCAAAAAAGAGAAGTTGAAGGTGGAATTGCTCAAATAATAAGATCTATGAAAGATTTTGATGTTCTACCAGATGAGGGTATGACAACAGAAAATGAATGGGAAGGAAATTATGGACCATATAAACAATCTTTAAGAAAAGAAATATATCAAGCTTATGCTAAATATATGATTGAACAAGGTAAGGCTTATCCATGTTTTTGTTCTCAAGAAGAATTAGATGAAATTAGAGAAAAGCAAACAGCAGCTAAGATAAGACCAGGATATTACGGAGTATGGGCTAAATATAGAACTCTTCCAGTAGAAGAAGCAGCAGAAAAAATTAAAAATGGAGAAAAATATATTATAAGATTTAAATCACCAGGACGAGAAGATAGAAAAATAAAACATAAAGATGTAATAAAAGGAAATGTAGAATTTCCAGAAAATGATCAAGATATTGTAATTATAAAAGCAGACGGACTTCCAACTTATCATTTTGCACATATCGTTGATGACCACTTAATGGGAACAACACATGTGACAAGGGGAGATGAGTGGTTATCTTCTGTACCATTACATTTACAATTATTCCAAGAAATAGGATTTAAAGCTCCTAAATATGCACATACACCAACTTTATTAAAAAATGACAATGGAAATAAAAGAAAAATAAGTAAAAGAAAAGATGCAGAAGCAGCAACAAGTTATTATCTTGAAGAAGGGATACCTGCTCAATCAGTAAAAGAGTACTTATTAAATATTGCTAATTCAAGTTTTGAAAATTGGAGAAGAGCAAATCCAGATAAAGATATAGAAGAGTTTGATTTTCAATTAAACAAGATGAGTGTAAGTGGTGCGCTTTTTGATATGGTTAAATTGTTAGATGTATCTAAAATTGTTATTTCTAGAATGACAGCTGAAGAAGTTTATGAAAAATCAAAAGAATGGGCATCAAAATATAATGAAGAATTAAATAAAATTTTAGAAAATAAAGAATATGCTTTAAAAGTTTTTGGGATTGAAAGAGGAAATAAAAAGCCAAGAAAAGATATTGCTAAATGGTCTGATGTTTTAGAAAATATTGAATATATGTATGATGAAGTATTTGAGAGTAAAGAACATAAATATGAATATCAGGTTATTAATGATAAAGAATCTGTAAATCAAATATTAGATTTATACATAGAAAAATATTATGACGACAATGATGATAAACAACAATGGTTTGATAAGATAAAAGAATTAGCTGGCAAGATGGGATATGCAACTGAAGTAAAAGAGTTCAAGGCAAATCCGGACAAATATAAAGCTCATGTTGGAGATGTTAGTACAGTTTTAAGAATTGCATTAACAGACAGAACTAATACCCCTGATATGTATGAGATAATGAAAATTTTAGGAAGAGATAGAATTGCTAAAAGATTTGCAATGGCTAAAATTAAGTAGGGTGAAAGAATGGAATATGATATCGGAGATATTGTGAGAACAAAAAAACAACATCCATGTGGAAGCAAATTGTGGAAAATAACACGAATTGGAGTTGATTTTAAATTACAATGCGAAGGGTGTGGACATATAGTTGTTCTTCCAAGAGAAAAGGCAATGAAGGCGATAACAAAGAAAATAGAAGGAGATAGCTAATATGAAAAAATTAATAAATAGTTTTAAATATGCTATTTGTGGAATATTAACTGCTTTTAAAGAAGAAAAAAATATGAAAGTTCACGTAGCTATAATGGTAATTGTGATTGTTGTAGGAATTTTATTAAAAATTAATGCGCAAGAATGGATAATATGTGTTATTTTATTTGGTCTAGTCATAGCATCAGAATTGATTAATACAGCAATAGAAATTACAGTAGATTTAGCTATGCCTAAAAAAAATGAAAATGCTAAAAAGGCAAAGGATATATCAGCTGGTGCAGTATTAATAAATACAATCGTATCTATTGTTATTGGATTAATAATTTTTGTTCCTAAAATATTTTTACTATTTAATAAATAAAAATAAGAATTTAAAGTTAAGTGAAAGCTACTTTAAATTCTTATTTTATTTTTTGAAAGTTATTAATATGTAATTGCTATTTAAATATATTGTTCTATAATTTTCCATACTTCATCTTTATAAATTTTTCTTTCAGATGAAAAGGGAAGCGTTACTATATCGCCTATAGGATTTAATTCGTTTTGAATTGATTTTGTAGCATCATCTACTTTTGTAATTGCTATTTTGTCAGCTTTATTAGCAATTATAATAAAAGGTAATCCTGCAGAAATAACATAATTATACATTAATTTGTCGTTACTTGTCGGCTTATGTCTAATATCAACTAAAAATACAATTAAAGAAATTTCTTTTCTATGAAATAAATATTCTTCAATAAATTTTCCAACCTGTTCTTGTTCTTTTTTTGACATTTTGCTATATCCATAACCGTGGTAAATCTACAAAGTAAAAAGAATTATCAATATTATAAAAATTTATTTGACGAGTTTTTCCAGGTTCACTACTGGTCCTTGCAAGTTTTTTTCTATTTATCATGGTATTAACAAAACTAGATTTTCCAACATTTGATTTTCCAACTAAAACTATTTCTGGTAAATTATTTGTGGGGTATTGTTTGGGACTAACTGCTGAAATTTCGAATTTAGGGTTTTTAACTATCATATATTATTTCTCCTATCTTTATAATATATATATTTTAACATAAAAAATAATATATTTCAAACAAAAAAATTACATAATATTGAATATATTGTAGAAATATGATAAAATATGTAAAATTGAATGAGAGGAGCGTTGTTATGTTCGATAAAAGGTTATTAAATAAAAAATGTATAATTACAAAATCTGTATACTCAAAAGAAAGAAAATTAAGATGGCTTTATAGAGAAGAAGCAATTAATGACGATGACTCTGGTTGGGAAATATCATCTGAATTTGATGATGAAGAATATGTAAGCAATTCAGACAATTTATTTGCTATAACTATTGCCGAATTAATTGAACTAGAGCCAAGTATAGAAAATGTCATAGAAATGCCTGTGGGGACAGAAATTATGTATGATGATGAGAAAAAACTATTTGTAAATACTGCAACAAATGAAGCAATAATTGAACCATACAAACCATTTATTCAAAGAGCATTTGAAAAAAATTTGGATTTTATAAGCAAAATGTCTTGTGATGTTAATATAGTAAAAGAATTATTTAATCCTGAAAAATTTAGAATTACAGAATCAGAAAAAATAATGTTTTCATCTGGAAAAGTAGTATTATCAGATCCATATAATATGAGTGAAGAAGAAAAAATAATGGATGTTATGGAAGAAAAAATCAATCCAGGAGATTATAAAATAATTATTTCTGAACAAGAATTAGAAGAAATGGGGGATAGAGTATTTGCAGCAAAACTTATTGTAAGTGGAAAAGAAGCTGTTGAATATAAAATTTTAAAACCTGAAGGAAAAGAATGGGAAGTTGTTGGAGTTGATACAGGACTATGTGCAATTTGTGATAAAACAGCACAAGAAGAATATAGAAAATTCTATAAAGAATGGAAGAAAAAAAACAAAGGAAAAAATTTTTATAATGAATATATGAGCAAAATGTTTGAGGAAAATTACAATATTGGAATATGGAAAAGTGAAAATACAAATAATAAGATATTGATGTGCTCTACTGGGTTTGGAGATGGAATATATAATCCTATTTGTGGATATGATGAAAACGGAAAATTGTGCAGTGTAGTAATAATGTTTATAACACCAGAGATATTGGAAATGAATTAAATTATAAGATGGGATTGTAAAAAATTTAAAGAAAAATGAGATTTGATTTTAACTCAAATCTCATTTTTATAGTGGTGCGACGGGCATGTCGTTTAGTTAATCGGTGAAAGTCCATAGTGGAGGTATACATGGAAGACCACATTGCGGTGGTGTGAGAGGGAATAAATAAAATAATTATTTATTCTCTACTCGATTATTCTGTTTTTTGTACATGTCCCCAAAAACCTCATTTTTTAGGTAATATTTTTTCAAGTCCGCCCATATAAGGTCTTAAAATTTCTGGAACAGTAACAGAACCATCTTCATTATAGTTGTTTTCAAGAACAGCAATTAATCCTCTTGGAGTAGCAACAACAGTATTATTTAAAGTATGTAAATAATAATTACCTTTTTCGCCTTTTACACGAATACCAAGTCTTCTTGCTTGTGCATCTCCTAATGTAGAACAACTGCAAACCTCGAAATATTTTTGTTGTCTAGGGCTCCATGCCTCAATATCACAAGATTTTACTTTTAAATCTGCCATATCTCCAGAACAACAATCTAATTGTCTTACTGGAACATTCCAACTTCTAAATAAATTAACTGTTAAGTTCCACATTTTATTGTACCAATTCATAGAATCTTCTGGTTCACACAAAACAATCATTTCTTGTTTTTCAAATTGATGAACACGGTATAAACCTCTTTCTTCTAGACCATGAGAACCAATTTCTTTTCTAAAACATGGAGAATATGATGTCATACAAATAGGAAGCTCTTCTTTTTTTATTATTTGATCTTTAAATTTTCCAATCATAGAATGTTCTGATGTACCAATTAAAAATAAATCTTCACCCTCAATTTTATACATCATAGCATCCATTTCTTCAAAGCTCATAACACCTGTTACTACATCAGAACGAATCATAAAAGGAGGGATTGCATAGGTAAAACCATTATCAATCATGTAATCTCTTGCATATGCAAGCATTGCTTCATGAAGTCTTGCAATATCTCCAATTAAATAATAAAAACCAACACCACTTGTACGTCCTGCTGATTCTTTGTCCAAGCCATTAAAATTTGCAATAATGTCTGCATGATGAGGAATTTCAAAATTTGGAACAACTGCGTCACCAAAGCGTTGAACTTCAACATTTTCACTATCGTCTTTTCCAATAGGAACAGAAGGATCGATTATATTTGGAATTTTCATCATTCTTTGTTTTATTTCTTCTGAATATTTGGCTTCCAATTTTTCATTTTCTTCAAGCTTTGCATTTATTTCTTGAACTTTAGCTTTTATAGACTCAGCTTCATCTTTTTTTCCTTGTTTCATTAAATTGCCAATTTCATTACTTAAAGATTTTCTTTCAGACCTTAAATTATCGCCATTTAATTGAGCTTGTCTGTTTTTTAAATCTAAATCAATTACTTCATCAACTAAAACTAATTTTTCGTCTTGAAATTTGTTTTTGATATTTTGCTTTACAATATCAGGATTTTCTCTTAAAAATTTAATATCTATCATATTAATGCCCCCGTTTCATTTTTGCATATTATACAATAATTTATTATAAATAGCAAGAAATTGGACAAAATAAAAACAAAAAGAGGTAAAGAAAATGATTTATGAAATAATAAAATTTTTAATTTATTCCATTTTAATAGTAGTAGTAGCAAAATATGTATTAGTAAAAGCATTAAGAAGAATAGCAGAAAATCTGAATTTAAGTTCTAAAGTAGTTGGCAATGTAGCAGGGACTGCAACATCCGTTCCTGAACTTCTAACTGTTAGTATTGCTAGTTTTAGTGGATTAATAGAAATTAGCGTTTTTAATATATTAATTTCTAATATCATAAATTTAATTCAATATTTTGGAACAATAATATTAAATAAAAATTTTAAATTGTTAAAAAATAAAGCATTAATATTTGATATGTTTTTAGTATTTATAACTATATGTATACCCTTACTTTTTATAGTAAATAGAGTAACATTAAATATAAATTTCATACCAGCTTTTATAATTTTATATTTCTTGTTTATTTATTTGAATGCTAGAACACATATATGTTATTTAAATATAGAAAGTGATAATTTGAAAAAGAAGAATAATGATATAAAAAACATTATTACAATTATAATAGATATTTTTGTTCTAATATTATCTGTAATTATATTATTTTTTATTAGTAATAGACTAGAAGAAGTACTAAAAAATTTATGTTTTAGTTTTAAAATTTCACAAACTATAGTAGGAATTTTATTGGGAGTTATAACAAGTATTCCAGAACTTATAACTTTTTTTGAATCGCAAAAATATTATAAAAAGCAGAATGATGAAATTTTAGGGGTTGTTGAAGCAACAAATAATTTGCTTAGTTCAAATATTTTAAATTTATTTTTAATACAGTCTGTGGGTATATTTATTGTAACAGTTTTTCAAGAGGGACGGTCCTTTTTGAAAAAATAAAAAAATTTTCAAAAAGGACCGTCCCTCTTGAAAATCTCTTGAAAATCTCTTGAAAATCTCTTGAAATTCTCTTGAAATTTGAATGTTCACAAAAAATTCACAAAAAAATTAGCACTATCTCTTGACAAGTGCTAAAAATGGTTATAATATATATAAGAATTAGCAATCAAAAATGAAGAGTGCTAAAAGAGGTGATAAAATTGCTTGAAGAAAGAAAGAAAAAAGTATTAAAAGCAATAGTAGAAGAATACATAAATACAGCAGAGCCTGTAAGCTCAAATTCAATAGTTAATAATTATGATTTAAATTATAGTAGTGCAACAATAAGAAATGAAATGGCGGATTTGGAAAAAATAGGTTTACTTGAAAAAACACATACATCATCAGGAAGAGTTCCATCAGAAAAAGGGTATAGATACTATGTAGATGAACTTATAAAAGAGGATAATATAAGTTTAGAAGAAGTAAAATATATAAGTGACAAGCTAGAAACAAAAGTAAACGAAATAGAAGAATTAACTAAAATTGCAGCAAATACAATATCAGAAGTTACACACTATACAGCAGTTTCTATAGGACCAAAAACAAATAAACAAATAATTGATAATATAAAATTTGTTTTACTAAATACAAGAATGATGCTTGCTATAATATTAACAGATGCAGGACTTGTAAAAGAAACAATTATAAAATTTGATGAAGATGTAAATGAGAAGCAAGTTGAAACTATGAATTATATGTTTAATAACAAACTAAAAGGAGAGCCAATAGAAAAAATAGATAGGCCACTTGAAGAGTATTTATATGATGAAATGACATATAGTGTAAAAGTTATAAAACCAGTAATAGAACAAATAAAAAAAGCATTAGGAGAAGAACAGTTACATTTAGAAGGAGCAAATAAATCTTTTGAATTACCAGAATTTAATAGCTTAGAAGTTGCAAAAAATTTTGTAAATATATTGGATAAAAAAGATTTAGTAGAAGATGTTTTAGAATCTGGACTCGCAGAAGATATAAATGTTTATATAGGAGAAGAAAACAAACAAGACGAATTAAAAGATTTTAGTGTAGTAACATTTAAACATAAAGTTGGAGATAAAGATTTAGGAACAATAGGAATTATAGGACCAAAAAGAATGGACTATTCAAAAGTAATTTCAGTAATGAAGTATATAAATAAAAAATTAAAAGATATAGAATAAGAAGAAAGAAGGGGTAAAATGTCAAGTAAAGAAGAAAAGAAAAATGCAAAAGAAGAAAAAATAGAAACAAGCCAAATAGTTTCAAAACAAGATTATGACGAGTTAGACGATAGATACAAAAGAGTTTTAGCAGAATTTGAAAATTATAAAAAAAGAAGTCAAAAAGAAAAAGAAAGTTTATATGCATCAATTTTAGCAGATGTCGTAGAATTTATATTACCAGCAGTTGACAATCTAGAAAATGCAGTAAAAATTGAAACAAAAGATGAAGAATACAAAAAGGGAATTGAACTAGTACTAAAACAAATACAAGTTGCATTAGGTGCAAAAGGTGTTGAAGAAATACCAACAGTAGGAGAAACTTTTGATCCAGAATTACATGAAGCTGTAAGTAGTATACAAGATGAAACAAAAGGCGAAAAAGAAATAGTTCAAGAATATAGAAAAGGTTACAAAATAGGAAATAGAGTTATAAGACATAGTATGGTAGTAGTAGCAAACTAAAAAAGTTATTAAATTTTAAAAATATATAAAAAGCAGAGCGAAAAAGATTCGGTAGACAAAATTTTGAAAAAATTTTGGATGACGATGAACGAAGCAAAGCTTAGAGAAAGGAAGTAAAAGATTATGGGAAAAATTATAGGAATTGACTTAGGAACAACAAATAGTTGTGTAGCAGTTATGGAAGGAGGAGAGCCAGTAGTTATACCAAATGCAGAAGGAAATAGAACAACACCATCTGTAGTTGCATTCTCTAAAAATGGAGAAAGATTAGTAGGACAAATAGCAAAACGTCAAGCAGTAACAAATCCAGACAATACAGTAATATCAATAAAAAGAAAAATGGGAACAGCAGATAAAGTTAAAATTGAAGGTGATGATTTCACACCACAAGAAATATCTGCAATGATATTACAAAAATTAAAAGCAGATGCTGAAAACTATTTAGGACAAAAAGTAACACAAGCAGTTATTACAGTACCAGCTTATTTTAATGATAGCCAAAGACAAGCTACAAAAGACGCTGGAAAAATTGCAGGACTTGAAGTATTAAGAATTATAAATGAACCAACAGCAGCAGCACTTGCTTATGGAATGGATAAAGAACAAGATCAAAAAATATTGATTTATGACTTAGGTGGAGGAACATTTGATGTTTCTATACTAGATATTGGTGATGGCGTATTTGAAGTTTTATCTACAAGTGGTAATACACATTTGGGTGGAGATGACTTTGATAATGCAATAATTGATTACTTAGTTTCAGAATTCAAAAAAACAAATGGAATAGATTTAAAAACAGATAAAATGGCTATGCAAAGATTAAAAGAAGCTGCTGAAAAAGCTAAAATTGAATTATCAGGAGTTCAACAAACACAAATTAATTTACCATTTATTACAGCAGACGCAACAGGACCAAAACATTTAGATATTAATTTAACAAGAGCTAAATTTGAAGAATTAATTCATGATTTAGTAGAAGCTACAGCAGGACCAGTTAACCAAGCATTAAAAGATGCTGGATTATCAGCAAGTGATATTCATAAAGTATTATTAGTTGGTGGATCTACAAGAGTTCCAGCTGTTCAAGAAGTTGTTAAAAAGATAACAGGAAAAGAGCCAGATAAAGGAATAAACCCAGATGAATGTGTTGCAATTGGTGCAGGAATCCAAGGTGGTGTACTTTCAGGAGATGTTAAAGACTTAGTATTATTAGATGTAACACCATTATCATTAGGAATTGAAACATATGGAGGAGTATTTACAAAATTAATTGAAAGAAATACAACAATACCAACTAAAAAATCACAAATATTCTCAACAGCTGCAGATGGTCAAACATCAGTAGAAGTTCACGTTTTACAAGGTGAAAGAGAAATGGCTGCATATAATAAAACACTAGGAAGATTCCAATTAACAGGAATTCCAGCAGCACCAAGAGGAGTACCTCAAATAGAAGTTACATTCGATATAGATGCAAATGGTATAGTACACGTATCTGCAAAAGATATGGCAACAGGAAACAGTCAAAATGTTTCTATTACTGCTAGTACAAACTTAACAGATGAAGATATTGATAAAGCTGTAAAAGATGCAGAAGCACATGCTGCAGAAGACAAAAAGAAGAAAGAAGAAATTGAAGCAAAAAATAATGCTGAAAGTTTAATATATAACAGTGAAAAAACTTTAGCTGATTTAGGTGATAAAATAAGCGCTGAAGAAAAGGCAAAAGTTGAAGCTGAAATTGATAATACTAAAAAAGCATTAGAAACAAATGATACTGAAAAAATTAAAGAGGCAACAGAAAAATTAACAAAGGTATTTTATGATATGTCTGAACAATTATATAAAAATGCTAATCCAAATGGTGCTCAAGGATTTGACCCAAATGCTGCAGCAGGAGGAGAAACAGGAACAGAAGGAAATACAAACGGAAATACTGATGGAAATGTTTATGATGCTGATTATAAAGTAGAAGACGACAATAAATAAGAGAAAATTGGAGGTTGGAAAGTAATGTCCAACCTCAATCTTTAATAATGATTCTAAAAGATAATGATAGAGTAAAGATTATAAGGAGAAAACCAATGGCAGGAAAAAGAGATTATTATGAGGTATTAGGAGTAGAAAAAAATGCAACAGATGATGAATTAAAAAAGGCATATCGTAAGATGGCTAAAAAATATCATCCTGATGCAAACCCAGATAATAAAGCAGAAGCAGAAGCTAAGTTTAAAGAAGTAAATGAAGCTTATGAAACATTATCTGATCCTCAAAAAAGAAAAATGTATGATCAATTTGGACCAGATGGACCACAAGGATTTGGTGGAGGCCAAGGACCATTTGGAGGTCAAGGAGGATATTATTCATACAATGGTTCTGGTTTTGACGGATTTGGAGATTTTGGAGATTTAGGAGATATATTTTCTTCATTTTTTGGAGGAGGTTTTGGCTCTAAATCTACTAGAAGGAATAATGGTCCAAGAAAAGGTGCAGATATAAATTTAAGAATGGATATTTCTTTTGAAGATGCTTTTTTAGGTGTTGAAAAAGAAATTAGTATTAGTAGAAATGAAAAATGTGACGCTTGTAATGGTACAGGAGCAAAAAATGGAACAACTGTTACAAAATGTCCAACATGTAATGGTACTGGCCAAGTTAGACAAGTTCAGAATACAATATTAGGGCAAATGCAAACAACAAGAACATGTACTAACTGTCATGGAACTGGAGAAATAATAAAAGAACCATGCGAAAAGTGTAGAGGAAAAGGAACTATAAGAAAACAGCCTAAAATAAAAGTAAAAATACCAGCTGGAATTGACGATGGACAAACAGTGGTATTAAGAGGAGAGGGAGAACCAGGAGAAAAAGGCGGACCAAAAGGAGATTTATACATAACAATTGGCATAAAGAAGCATAGTATATATACTAGAAAAGGAAATAATGTACTTTGTGATGTTCCTATTACTATTACACAGGCAACTTTGGGTGGAGAACTTGAAATACCTATGGTTGACGGTTCTAAAGAAAAATATAAAATTCCTGATGGAACTCAAACAGGAACTAAATTTACAATAAGAAATAAAGGATTTAAGACTATAAATTCTTCATATCAAGGAGATTTTATATTTACAGTAATAGTTAAAACACCAAAACATTTAAGCAAAGAACAAAGGGATTTATTTATGCAGCTAGCAAAAACAATGAATGAACAACCACCAATAAAGAAAAGAGGATTATTTGGTTAATCAAATAATCTTTTCTTTTTTGGTTGAAAAAATTTTTATATTATAGTAAAATATGGAATAGTATAAAATGAAACGAGGGGAGAATATGTTACTAAAAGATATTGCTATTTCTAAATTTGGAAATAAAATTAAAGTTTATGCATTTGTTGGACCATCAGGAACAGGAAAAAGTTATAGAGCTCAAATGGTAGCAAGTTCTAGGAATATTGAATATATTATAGATGATGGTTTATTAGTAAACAATAATAGGGTTATTGCAGGAGAGTCTGCCAAAAAAGCACCAACAAAAATAGAAACAGTAAAACATGCATTATTTTATACAGAAGAAAAAAGAAAAGATGTAATAGCGGCTATAAAAAAATATAAGCCCGAAAGTATTTTAATACTTGGAACATCAGACGGGATGGTACAAAAAATTGCAGCGAACTTAGGACTTCCAGAAATAACAGAAACAATATATATTAATGATGTTGCAACAGAACAAGAAATGGAAACTGCAAGAAGAATAAGAGTAACAGAAGGAAAACATGTTATACCAGTACCAACTTTTGAAATAAAGAAAGAATTTTCAGGGTATTTATTAGATCCACTTCAAATATTTAAATCAAAAGGAATTGGAAATAAACCATATATATCTGAAAAATCAATTATTAGACCAACATTTAGCTATTTAGGAAATTTTACTATATCAGATAATGTATTTAAACAAATAGTAGAATATTTAGCAAAGAAATGTCCTGCAATTTATAAAGTTTTAAAAATAAGAGTAAATAAGCTAGATGGAGGAACTTACATATATATGGAAGTAACAATAGTTTATGGTTTTAATGTATTAGAAAGTTTAAAAGATTTTAAAGAAAAAGTAAAAAAAGAAATAGAAAAATCAACTGCAATGACAGTTACTCAAGTAGATGTTGTTGCAAAAAGTGTTTTTCTACCAAAGGAGGAAAAGTAAAATGTCATTTGTAGTAGCAATAGATGGACCAGCAGGTTCTGGAAAAGGGACAGTAACAAAATTAGTTGGAGAAAAGTTAGGATTTGTAACATTTGATACGGGTGCAATGTATAGAGCAGTTAGTTATTATGTATTAAAAAACAGCATAAATTTAGAAGATAAAAATGAAATAAATAAAATGCTTGAAGATATTGATATAAAATTAGAATTTGAGGATAGAGTACAAATTTTATATTTAAATACCGAAAGATTAGTAAAAGAATTAAGAACTAAAGAGGTAAATGAAATTGTATCTCAAGTTTCTCATATACCAGAAGTAAGAACAGCAATGGTAGATTTTCAAAGAAAATTAGCAAATGGTATAGATGTTATATTAGAAGGTAGAGATATAGGAACAAACGTATTTCCAAATGCAGATGTCAAAATTTATTTAGATGCATCAGCAGAAGAAAGAGCAAATAGAAGATTAAAACAAAATTTAGAAAATGGAATTGACAATATTTCATATGAAGATATTTTAGAAAATATAAAATTTAGAGATAATAATGACAAAGCAAGTAGTATTGCTCCATTAAAACAAGCAGAAGATGCAATATATATAGATTCTAGTAATTTAAGTATAGAAGAAGTAGTTCAAAAAATAGTAGATATAATAGAACAAAAGCGAAAACAAAAATAGGGAGTGGATAAATTGAAAAATTTTTTCAAAACAATACTTCGAGGAATAGTAAAATTTGATTTATATGCATATTGCAAAATTGTTCATAGAGCAAAAGTAGTTGGAAAAGAAAATATACCAAAAACTGGGCCTGTAATTATTTGTGGAAATCATAGAAGCTTTTTGGACCCTCCATTAATGGAAGTAACATGTGGAAGATATACAAGATTTCTAGCCAAAGAAGAGCTTACAAAAAACAAATTTTTTGCATTTTTAGGAAAAGTCTTTGATGCAATATTAGTAAAAAGAGATTCAAAAGAAGTTAAAGCATTAAAAGAATCTTTACAAACATTAAAAAATGGTGACTGTTTAGCATTATTCCCAGAAGGAACTAGAAATGGCTTAGCTAAAGGTGAAAAAGTAAAAGATGGAGCTGCATTTTTTGCATTAAGAAGCGGAGCTCCTGTTGTGCCATGTGGTATAAAAGGTGGAGAAAAAGGTAATAGAAAAGTTACTATTACATATGGAAAACCACTAGATTTTAGTGAATACAAAGGCAGTAAAGATAAAGAAACATTAGACAAAGTAACAGAAACAATAATGGAAGAAATAATAAAACTTACCAAATAATTTTCAAAAAGGACCGTCCCTGTTGAAAAAAATTTTTCAAAAAGGACCGTCCCTCTTGAAAATTTCTCACAAATTTATTTTATTATAGCATGTTTTTTTGTAAAAATCAAATATGAAAAAATCAAAAAAAAAGAGAATAAAATATATAAAATGAGATATAATAACTCAATAACAGATAAATAAATGAAATCAGAAGAAAGATTATTTGCAAAGCAAAAGAAAATATAGTAATATATATATAAATTAAGAAAAGAATAAAAAATCCCTGCGTAGTGCGTATTGACAGAATTTTTAGAACCTACAAGTTATAAGAGGGAGCTTAACTCTGAATATGGCGTGCAAGCTCACAGCTTTAATAGTGAGAAGCCCATAAGTATTTAGGTAGCAACCCACCTGTTTTTAGGAGCAGGTCCTTAAAAATTCGAGACATCTACGGCTAAGGCGGGGTTTTTTTATGCTTTTTTTATTGCTTGTTTTTTTTATTTATGATACAATCCATATAAAAGAAAGTAGGTGTTAAAATGACAATAAAAGAAGCATTAGAAAAAGGAACGATAATGCTAAAAGGAGAAAACCTAGATAGTCCAAAATTAAAAGCAAGACTATTGTTACAAGACATATTAAATAAGCCAAGACAATATTTAATAGTTCACGATACAGAAAAAATTACAGAAACAATTGCTAAAAAATATTTCGAAAATATATTAAAAGTAAAATTAGGAACACCTATTGAACATATAACACATATAAAAGAATTCATGAAGATGAATTTTTATGTGGATGAAAATGTACTAATACCAAGACAAGACACAGAAATACTTGTAGAAGAAGTTATGAAAATTGCTAAAATAAATCATAGCAAAAAAATCCTAGATTTATGTACAGGAAGTGGTGCAATCGGGATATCTATTGCAAAATACATGCCAGAAGCTGAAATTATAGCAATAGATATTAGTCCAAAAGCTTTAATGGTAGCAAAAAAAAATGCCAAAATAAATAATGTAGAAAATCAAATTACATTTATGAAATCAGATTTGTTTGAACAAATAAAAAACATAAAATTTGATATAATTGTATCCAATCCGCCATACATAAAAAAAGAAGAAATAAAAAAATTAAATAAAGAAGTACAAAAAGAGCCAATAATTGCATTAGATGGAGGAATGGATGGATTAGATTTTTATAGAAAAATAGTGAAAAATTCATATTTATATTTAAAATATGGAGGGTATTTAGCTTTAGAAATAGGATTTGATGAAAGAGAAGAAGTAGAAAAATTAATAAAAAATGAAAAACAATATGTAAATACATATTCAAAAAAAGATTTATATGGAAATGATAGAATAGTAATAACAAAGGTCGGTGATTAATATGTCATTCTCACAAGATACAAAAGAAGAGTTAAGTAAACTAAAAAATTTAGCAAATAAAATTCAAGTAAAATATGAATTGATTGGATATTTAATATCTTCAAATACAAGTATCTTTAAGAAAAAATATATACGATATGCAACTGAAAATGAATATAATATTAATCGTTTTTCAAAATTATTAAATAATTCTAATATAAATTTCGAGATAAACATAGAAGGAAAAAATTTTATTATTTCAATGAAAGTTGAAGAGATTTTAGAAATTATTGATATGGCTAATGAAGAAATAATAATAAAAAAAGAA
Source organism: Clostridia bacterium (assembly GCA_017404025.1). Classification (GTDB taxonomy): domain Bacteria; phylum Bacillota; class Clostridia; order TANB77; family CAG-508; genus CAG-269. The sequence goes on along the minus strand of JAFRDD010000139.1, from coordinate 15,202 downwards.
AAAATCCAAGAGGAAGAACTAAAAGCGGTTATCAGAGGATGTTTTTTAGGCTCTGGTTCAGTTAACAATCCACAAAATAAATATCATTTAGAAATATCGTTTTTAAATAAAGAAAATATGCAATATATATTAGAAAATTCGAAAATATTTGATATTAGTTTTAAAATATTAGACAAAGGAAATAAATATTCTTTATATTTAAAAGAAGGTGAAGAAATTTCAAAGTTATTAGCTTTGATTGGAGCCAATAGTGCTGTTCTAAAATTTGAGGATATTAGAATTGAAAGAGAAATGAGAGGAAAAATAAATAGATTAGTAAATTGTGAAACTGCAAATTTAAATAAAACATTAAATGCTTCTATTGAACAAATTAATGCAATAAAAAAATTACAAAAAAGTAAAAAATTTAATAAATTAGATAATAATTTGAAAGAAATAGCAAATTTAAGATTAGAGAATCCAGATATGCCACTTTCAGAACTTGGAAAATTATTAAAAAAACCTGTTGGGAAATCGGGAGTTAATTATAGATTAAAAAAATTAATAGAAATAGCAAACGAGGAGAATTAAATGGAACAAAAAGAATTGGGAATATATGTACATATACCATTTTGTAAAAGAAAATGCTACTATTGTGATTTTGTTTCATTTTCAGATAAATGTGACAAAATAGAAAAATATATAGAAACACTTATAAAAGAACTAAATACATATAATTTTGAAAAATATAATGTTACTACAATATACATAGGAGGAGGAACGCCTTCATTTATTGAGAGTAAATATATTATTAAAATAATAGATGAAATAAAATCAAAAATAAAAAATAATTCTACAAAATTTGAAGATATAGAAATTACATTAGAAGTTAATCCAGGAACTGTAAATAAAGAAAAATTATATGAGTATAGAAAAAATGGAATTAACAGATTGAGTATAGGCCTTCAAAGTACAAGTGATAGAATATTAAAAGAAATCGGAAGAATACATAATTATGAGGATTTTTTAGAAAATTATAAAAATGCTAAAGAAGTAGGATTTGATAATATAAATGTAGATTTAATGTTAGGACTTCCAAATCAGTCTATTAATGATTTGAAAGAAAGTTTAGGAAAAATAATAGAATTGAATCCAAATCATATTTCTGTGTATTCGTTGATATTAGAAGAATCCACAATCATTTACCAATATGTGGAAAATGGAATGATGAAATTGCCAAGTGAAGAGTTAGAAAGACAAATGTATTGGTATGTGAAAGATACACTGGAATTGAATGGATATAAGCATTATGAAATTTCTAATTTTGCAAAAAATGGAAAAGAATCAAAACATAATTTGAATTGTTGGGAACAAAAAGAATATATAGGATTAGGTGTAGCTGCACATTCATATTTAGATTTTAAACGATATTCAAATTCACAAAACTTAGAAGAATATATACAAGATTTTACTAAAAAAACAATCCAAGAAGTTCAATTAAAAGAAGATATGAAAAAAGAGTATATGCTACTTGGATTAAGAAAAATAAATGGAATTTCAATTACAAAATTCAAAGAAAAATTTAATGATAATCCAATTTATTTATTTAGAAAAGAATTAGAAAAATTAGTTGATGAAGAATTAATTATAATAGATGGAGACACTATAAAACTTACAAATAAAGGATTAGATTTTGCAAATTTAGTTTGGGAGGAATTTGTATAGAAAAAATTCATATAATTAAAAAAAGGATAATGGAGGATGAGTTGTGAGTAAATTAAAATTAGGTGTTATTTTTGGAGGAATGTCAACAGAACATGAGGTTTCTATTGCATCAGGTTATTCTATACTAAAAAACTTAAACAAAGAAAAATATGAAATTTTTCCTATATATATAGATAAAAATGGAGAATGGTACAATTTTAGAGAAATATCAAAAGAGTCAGCAATTTTAGATAATAATCTTGAAAAAATAAATGATATATATAGTTACTTAAAAAAATGTGATCTAGTATTTCCGATTTTACACGGAAAATATGGAGAAGATGGTACAATTCAAGGGTTATTAGAATTGTTAAAAATACCTTATGTTGGACCAGGGGTGCTTGCTTCTTCAATTGCAATGGATAAAGTGTATAGTAAAATAATATTTGAAAAGGCAAATATAAAGCAAGCAAAATATGTATACATCAGAAAAGATAATAATAAATACATATATATTGATGAACAATTTAATGAAATAAAAGATAATATTCAGAATATTTGTAAAAAAATACAAGAAAAAATAGCATATCCAATGTTTATAAAACCTTCTAATTCAGGTTCATCAGTTGGAATAAACAAAGCTAAAAATATTGAAGAACTTGAAAAATATATAGAATATGCATCTACATTTGATAACAAAATATTAATTGAAGAAAATATTGTTGGAAAAGAAGTGGAATGTTCAGTTTTAGGAAATGAAGATGTAAAAGCATCTGTTTTGGGAGAAATAGCACCAGCAGAAGATTTCTACACATATGATGCGAAATATAATAATGCAGAATCAAAACTTACAATACCTGCTAATATTAGTAACGAGCTAACAGAAAAAGTAAGAAAAACAGCAATTAAGGCATTTAAAGCAATAGATGGAAAAGGTTTTTCAAGAGTTGATTTTTTTGTAAATACTGTAAACAATGAAATTTATATTAATGAAATAAATACATTGCCAGGATTTACAAATATTAGTATGTATCCAAAACTTTGGGAGTATAGTGGATTAAAATATAGTGATTTGTTAGATGAATTAGTGGAATTAGCTTTAAAAAATAATTAAATAATATTAAGATGAAGTCTGATAAAGGCTTCATTTTTTTGTAATATAATTGATAAATAAACTTAATATATTTGTAATAAAAATATAAGTCAAATATGGTATTATTGATATAATAGGAGAAAATTATGAAAAAAGTTATAAAAGGAATAAAAACTACATATGCAAAATATAAAGAAAATAAAGAATTCACCGCGGGATTAAAAAAACTTATTGAACAGGGAGACCAACTAAAGCTTTATTTAATGTGGAAGGATGCTGATCCACAAATACATAAAGCAAATAGAAAATTATTTTCTGAAATAATTAAAAAATTAGATTATGATTATGCTGGTGAATTAATACATCAAACAGATAAGAGTATTGTTGAAAAGGCACTAAAAAAACTAATAGATCAGGAAACAAATTTTGAAAAAGTATATACAATTTGGAAAAAAGTAGGTCCAGACATTAGAAAAGAAAATTCAGAGATTTTTTCGTTAATAATAGACAAATTTGCGCAAAGTCAATCGTTTTGCAATATATGGGAGATTACAGAAAAAGAAATAAAAGATAATTATTCTTACATATTTCCAATTATTTTAAATAATACCAAAGATGAATTTGCAAAAGTAAGGTTAATACAAGGTATAGATTATGATACGTTCATGAATAATAGTACACTGATAAGAGATATAATTAAAAAAGTAGATCATAGGAATTTTGGAAATATATGGTATGGGTTAGAAGAAAATATACAAAGTGAAAATATTGATTTGTTAATAGACAAATTAATGACAATAGATAATAATGATAATATAGAAAAAATATGGTTATCTACAATGTTGCCAATAGAAAAAAAGTTAGAAGTATTTAATAGCTTAGATGATATTAGAAAAACATATGTATGGGGCGCATGTAGAGAAAGTTTTCAAGAAGAAAATAGTTTTTTATTAGCAGAGTTATTAGAAGATTTAGAAGACCCTAGTTTGTTAGCTAATATTTTTATAGGAACACAAAACAAAATGAGTGAATTAAGCAAAATGAAAATACCAGATGATTTAAAACAAATATTATTAGAAAATTTTGACGAAAAAAATAAGATTTTGGGCGAACATTATTTAGATTATAGGCCATTAATAGATTCCATGACTGTAATAATGGAAAATTGGTATGGAATAAAGGAATATATGCAAAGAAAAAAAGCTAATAGCATAATAAATGATGGAATAGAGGTTAGAAAAAATAGCTTTAGAGAAATAGTTAATGCTGGTAAAGTTTTAAATAGTCCAATTCCTAATAATGCATCTGCACAAGAATTTGAATTAATAAAAGGATCTGAAAGAATAGGAATAGATACAAAATTCACTTCTTCTAATGCAAAAACTCGTCAACGTGGGTATGAACTTGCTAAGAAAATGGATGAACGATCTGCTGTGAAAAAATATCCAAATTTTTCTTTGAAAAATGAAGATGAAAACATATATGCACACGTATTACATCCTCAAGAAAAAAGTGCAATTTTATTTGGATATGATACTGATTGTTGCTTTAGACCTAATGGGACTGCAGATAATTCGGCAAAAAACGAATATTCACTTTTACAATATTGTTTAACAACACCATATGGTGGAGTGCTTAGATGTGAAGATATAAACGATGGTACTATATATATGGGAACCCCCTTTTTGGTAAATGGAAATTGTTTAATGTTACATAGTTATGAGACAGCAAATGGAGGTAAAAAAGAAGAAGTAAATGATTTATTAGTTGAAATAGCTAAAAAAGCAATACAAGATTCTAATGGAAGTATAGATATTGTTTTTATGACAGATTTACATGTTGAAGAAGATTCAAGATTAAATATAAGTGATAAGATTGTTTTACCAAAGTATTTTCAAGCTTATACAGAAAGTGAATATAAAGTGTACGAGGATATGTATAATAATTTAGAAAGTGATAATGTTGTTTTAGTAGCTAGAGTAGAAAATGAAATTTTAACAGGAGATAAATTATTAACATGGTTTAATGAAAAATGTAATGGGAATCCAGATAAGTTAATTGAGTGTTTAAATTTACATATGGGAGAAAGAAAACAAGAATGGGACTTTGGAAGAAGACAAATAAAAGAAAAACTTGAAGTTCCTGAAATTAAATTGGTACAAGCTTTTTTGAAAAGAAAAAAAGATTTGGAAAAAACAAGAGAAGATATAGCTTTTAGACTTTATGAAGCTACAGATGAGGAAAAAGATAAATTAAGAATGGAATTAAGAAAAAATAGAGAAGAAGAGTTAAGAATATACAGTGGTGAAGATATAGATTTGATAGCAGAAATCTATAATATTAATATTGAACAAGAATTAGCAAAAAAAGCAGAAGAAAGTGTGAAAAATAAAAAAACAAAAGATAGGAAAAAACAAAAAGAAGGAAATGCAATAGGCATATTGATTTCTGATATTAGAAAAATCAATAATGAAAATATAAATTCAATTGATGATTTATTTACAAAAATAAGAAATAGAACAATAAATGCTAATGAATTAGAAATTTTGGAACATGAGGGTGTGGATATATCATTATATAAAAAAATGTTAATAAAAGAAGATGATGCCTTTATAGAAAATATTGATTCACAGCAAAATATAGAAGCAGAAATAGTACAAAAAGTGAAAAAAGGAATGAAAAGTACTGAACAAAAAGAAAAAATAGTTTCAGAAATTTTATTTAGAGAAATAACAGAAGAAGAAATAAAAGCTAAAGCTAAAATGACCTTGAATGTATCTATTGGTGATGAATTAAGAAGAAAAACAGCTGAATTAAGAAAAGGAAAACAAATTGAAGATTTAAATGAACAGGAAAAAACGGAAGTGAATGAAGAAGTACAAAGGATGAATTTAAAAAGTTTAATATCTGCAGTTGTTGAAGGAAAAACAACAGAAAAACACCAACAATTTTTGGATGAACTTATAAATGGAGAATATAAGTTAGATTTGAATTCACATATTTCAAAGATTAAAGATAAAGAAAAAATGAAAAGAGAAATTAGAAATGAAAAATTAGCTAAATTAAAAGCAATCGTAACATATGGGATTGATACACAGCAAAAAATATCAGTTATAAAGTCAAAAATAGATGGAACAAGAACTTCTGCTACAAATATAGCTAGTTTGGTGTATGGGAATTCATGGTATATTGCATTAGATGAAAATAAGCAGATTATTGAAACGAGAATTAATCCAGAAATTGATGAAAAAGGATTAGAAAAAGAGTATTATGAAGAAACATTAGCACAATTTAAAGAAAAAGAAAAAAAGGAACTTCAACTATCTTCAGTTAAAACAAGGGTACAAGATGTTTCTATAGAAGATAAACAAAAAGCAAAAATATTGATAGAACAAACTAAAGATAATAAGAATGTAATAAAAATGTAATAAAAATGTAATAAAAGACCAAATACTTGAAAGAGTAAGAATTGAAAAGATACCAATAATTATGATACTTGTAAAAAAATATAGAATTTTGTATTATAAGAAGTAGGTATAAATATTTATGAAGGAGAGATGAAAATGTTAAGTTCAAAACAAAGGAAAACTAGAAATAGAAAAATTGCATTTGGAATTATTGGAATTATACTAATAATTGCAATTTCAATTACAGCTATTCTAAGTAAAAATAATGATAAAGGTGATATTCGTTTAGCAAGTATAAATGGTGATGAAAATAATCAAAAAGCTGTTACAAGAGAGCCAGATATAGTTAAGCCAGAAAATAGTAAACAAGTAGAGATTGTTGTGGCTAAGGGAGGAACTAATAAAACAACATTAGAAATGAGCATAAAAGACCCAATACTATGGGGGTTAGGAGGATTCTATTTTTTATATGATAGCTTTTTTGTAGATACAGATTTAAGAGAGGACTGGGAATTATATAATGAAAATGACCAAACATTAATTCCAAGTACAGGAACCACTGAATTTGAAGATTCTACTTGTAAGGCAAGAGTTTTTATAGAAGATAACGATTTAAAAGTAAGAGTTCAAGGATTAAGTGTAGGACAAAGTAAATTTATGGTAAGAGTTAGACATGAAGATGAATCTCCTGAACATTTGTGTTACTTATCAAGTCATCAGTTTCGTGTAACAATCAATGTTAGAGATGATTTAATTCCTTCAGGTGCGAAAGTTGTTCATTCAAATTTGACAGAAAGAGACCACGAAGATTCAGCAGGATTAGTGGAATATGGAAAACCAACATATGTAGTAATGGATAATTTAAATAATATAGCTAAACTGGAAGTTGGAATAGAACCAACAAATCCTCAAACTCCAACTCCAGATCAGGAAGGGTATGTTTTTGCATATAGTAGTAGATGGAGAGAATGGCAGCAAACTGCTCAAAGCTGGGTTACGGTTACATGTGCTGATGAAAATTCTAATATTTTTATGATTACTCCTAAAAAGGCCCCAGATAAGATTGATGGACGACAAGCATTTAAGATATATGTGTATACAGACTCAAGACAATCTAGTGCCGGAAATGCAACGGATGGTCCTTTCATAATTACTGGAGATATAGTAGGAGCACAAGATCTAGTAAGTATAAGTATGAAAGGCTTGAGTGAAGATAGCCAAACAAATGAAAAATGGATTAATAAAGACAGTGCAGAATGTGAAGTTACATTCTCATCTATAAACGGAGTTAGTGGATTTACTAAAAAATCAGTATATACATCAGATGGTGTAGGAATTTCTGATGTTGAACAAAATGAACAAAATAGTGAAAAATATACATTTAACTTACAATTCACAGATGATAATGATTATAATGGTGAAGAAGTAGAAGTTTATATACCTGCTGGAAAATGTCAGATAATTGGAACATTAGGTGCATCAGATTCTAGAACAAATCAAAAATCAAATGTTATAAAATTTAAAGTAGACAGAAAATCACCAGTAGTAGATAATGTTGTTGCAGAACAAAATGGTGAAAATATAATAGTAACATTTGATATTACAGAAAATAATAAATTTAAATCAGGAACTAATGATATTACTGGAAGAGATAATATAGAATGGGTAAAAATAGGAGAACAAACAATATCTAGATATACTTTAACAAATGTACAATCAAATGATCCAAAAGTTAAAAAATACAAATTAGAAATTAATAATAGTGACAAATTAACAGGAAAATTTGACTTTAAATTAAAACCAGATTCAGTTGCAGAAAATGGTATACAAGACGTTGCAGGAAATGGATTAGTTGCATATCGATATATAAATGATAGTAGGGTTCAAAATAAACTTGTAGTATCAAGTGCAGAAGGTCCAGAGCCAACAGGAACACCTATAACACCAACACCAGGAACACCAACAACAAGACCAACAGGAACACCTATAACACCAACACCAGGAACACCAACAACAAGACCAACAGGAACGCCTGTAACACCAACACCAGTAACTCCAACACCAGGAGTTCCAACAACAGTAACTCCAACACCAGGAACACAAGTACAAGTACAATTAGAATTCAAAAAAGAATCAGCAACAGGAGAAAAAATAACACCAGATAGTTCAAGAATAGTAAAAACAAATGGAAGTGTATATGTAAAAGCGAGTACAAATAAAAATGGAGTAGAAGCAAAATTAAAAATAACAAGAGAAGGAGATACTGCAAAAATAACAGAAAATTCAGTAAGTGAAATACAACTAACAGAAGAAGGAAAATATATAGTACAAGCAACAACAGAAAATGCTTCATCAAATCAATATGCAATATATATAGATAAAACAGCACCAACAATTGCATTTTCAAAATCATCAGACAGTATAACAGAAGCAAGAAAGATGAGCATAGAAATAGCAGATAACGGAGGAGAAGGAAATATATCAAAAACAGCACAAACAGGAGTAAATGCAAATAAAACATATTATTTCTGGGGAGAAGAAGGATATACAGCAAAAGATTCAGATTTTACGGCACAAGAAGATCAATATAGAGGAAAATTCTTAACAGCAAATACAACAATAAATGTACCAGATAAAGCAACAGGAAAATGGGTATTATGGATAAAAACAGAAGATAAAGTAGGAAATGTAAAAACAGAAAACAAACTAGTAGATTTAGGTGAAAATAATTCAGAAGTAATAGTAAATAACTTAGAAGCAGGAACAATGAATTTTTATACAGTAGAAAACGAAAATCAACAAACATATACAGCAGGAACATTTACTACAAAAAATGTAAAAATGAGTTTAGTAACAAGAGATTTTGCAAAAGATAAAATAAGTAAAGAAACATATAAAATAGCAAGAATAAGTAAAGATGGAAAAAATGAAAGCTATAAATTACTAGCAAAAACAGGAGAAAACTTTGAAGAAAAAACAGCAGAAGAAGGAAAAGAATATACAGAAGAAGTAATGTTAACAGAAGATGGAATATATACAATAACAGTATCAACAACAAGTAGTATAGATACAAGCAAAACATCAACAAGACAATATTTAGTAAAAATAGATAAAACAGCACCAGTAATAACAATAAATTCAACAGAAAATAATGGATTAAAACTAAATATAGAAGATGCAAAATATGGAGTGGGATTAAATGCATCAGCAACAAGATTTATATGGGCAAGAATAGACAAAGATAGTAATGAAAACGTAACAGCAAGTGTAAATAAAGTATTAGCAAATGCCAATATGACAGCAAAAGACTATCTTGAAGCAATGCTACAAAATAAAGCAAAATTGGAACAACAAGGAATATATTTAGCAGAAGTAGAGGCTGGAGAAAAATTAGAATTACCAAAAGTAGCTGGAAAATATGCATTGTATGTATATGCAGAAGATAAATTAGGAAATGGAAGTATAGAAACATCAAAAGAAATAAAAGTAGAAAAAACAGAAGAAGATTCATCAGATTCAATAGATGATAATGGAAATCCAACAAAAGATACAACAAAAGATTCAGGAAAAACCACAGACAAAACAACTGCAAGTAAGGAAATACCAAATACAGGAAAAGCAACAGGAATAATAGCAATAATAGGTGTAGCAGTAGCAGTAGCATTTGTATCATATAAGAAATATATGAAATACAAAAAAATAAAATAGTAAAAAAAGTCCAAAACTATTGACAAATTAAATAAAATATATTAAAATTAACTTTGTTACAAGAAGAAACTAAAAGTTTCTCACCTTATTCTTAAGGAAACAGGTTAAACATATAAAATTAGTGAAAACTATATTTGTGTTTAATTGACTTGTAACAAAGTCAATTTTTTTTATGTAAAAAATTACATATTATATGGAGGTGTTTTATATAAAACAAGAATTACCTATTAATGAACAGATAAGAGCAAAAGAAGTACAGCTTATAGGAGATGATGGAGAAAAATTAGGAGTATTGCATTTAAATGATGCAATAAATAAAGCATCAGAAAAAGGTCTTGACTTAGTATTAGTTGCACCAAATGTAAATCCACCAGTTTGTAAAATAATGAACTATGGAAAATACAAATTCGAGCAAGCTAAAAAAGAAAAAGAAGCTAAGAAAAAACAAAAAGTTTTAGAAGTAAAAGAATTAAGAGTAACTCCTAACATAGAAGAACACGACTTTGGTTTTAAATCAAAAAATGCAAGAAAATTTATAGAAGATGGAAACAAAGTAAAAATTACAGTTAGATTTAGAGGAAGAGAAGTAAATAATTCAAAAGCAGGTGAAGTTGTTTTACAAAAATTTATAGATGCATTAGAAGATGTTGCGGTAGTAGAAAAGCAACCTAAACTAGAAGGAAAGAATATGTTTACTATTTTAGCTAAAAAAGCAGAAAAATAAACTGCTATAGAATATAAATAAACAAAAAATGAAAGGAGAATAACTATGGCTAAATTAAAAACAAATAAAGCTGCTAAAAAAAGATATTCATTAACAGCAACAGGAAAAGTAAAAAGAACAAAAGCTAATAGAAGACATTTATTAGCAAATAAAACAAAAAGACAAAAGAAATCAGGAAAAATGCAAAATGCTTATGCATCAAAAACATGTGAAAACACAATAAAAAAATTATTACCATATGGTAACTAGAATCAAATAAATAGAAATTAAGGAAGGTGAAAAAAATGGCAAGAGTAAAAACAGCTAGAACAACAAGAGCAAGACATAAAAAAGTATTAAAACAAGCAAAAGGTTATTATGGAGCAAAACATTATAGATTTAGAAATGCAAATCAAGCAGTATTAAAATCTTTATCTTATGCATATGTTGGAAGAAAAGATAAAAAGAGTAATTTTAGAAAATTATGGATAGCAAGAATAAATGCAGCAGCTAGAATGAATGGAACAACATATAGTAAATTAATAGCAGGTTTAAAGAAAGCAAATGTTACAATAAACAGGAAAATGTTAGCAGAACTTGCTGTAAATGACGAAAAAGCTTTTGCAGAAATTGCAGAAATAGCAAAAAAAGCATAATAAATATGCTTTTTTTTTTGATTGCCAAAGGGACGGTTCTCTTGGCAACTTTAGAATAACAAAAAAAGTTGCCAAGAGAACCGTCCCTTTGGCAACTCTTTTTTATTGTTTTTTCATTTTAGGTTTTGATATAAGAGAAGCAATATATCCGAAAAATACTGCTGCTGCAATTCCGCCAGCTGCATTTTTTACACCACCAGTAAAAGCTCCAATTAGGCCATTTTGCTGAACTCCTTCAATTGCACCTTTGGCTAAATTATATCCAAAACCAGTTAAAGGAACAGTGGCACCGGCACCTGCAAAATCGACAAGATGCTGATAAATTCCAAGTCCACCTAAAATTGTACCTAAAGTTACAAAAAATACCAAAATTCTAGCTGGAGTAAGTTTTGTTTTATCAATTAAAATTTGACCTAAAACACAAATAGTACCACCAACTAAGAAACATCTAAAAATCATATTCCAATTAAAAATTTCTTCCCAATTTAAGTTCATAAAAACATATCCTTTCTATATTTCAATACTTATTGCATGTGCTATTCCTGGAATAGATTCACCTTGTTGTGAACTAGTAGAATTCATTAAAGCTCCAGTTGCAATTAATAAAAGTCTTTTGATTTTTTTTGATTTTAATTGTTTAAAAAAATAACCAGAAAAGACACTACCACAACATCCACAACCACTACCACCACTGTGAGTATCTTGTTTATTTTTATCAAATATTAATACACCACAATCATTATAATTAGATTTAATATTATATCCTTGCGATTTTGCTATATCTATTGCAATTTCTTTGCCTATATGACCTAAATCGCCACTAATAATTGCATCATAATAATTAGGGGTTCTTCCTGTGTCTTTAAAATGTGTAAGTAAAGTATCCACAAAAGCAGGTGCCATTGCAGCTCCCATATTATTAGCATCTTTTATACCCATATCTACAATTTTTCCTGGAGTAATATGTGTAATAAAAGGACCAGTACCGCTTTTACTAAGAACAGCAGCACCACTGCCAGTTACAGTCCATTGAGCTGTTGGTGGGCGCTGGTTACCAAGTTCTAGTGGAAAACGAAATTGTTTTTCAGCACTACAGAAATGGCTAGATGTGGCACATAAAACATGTTTAGCAAACGATTCTGTACAAATTGCGCCTAAACTTAAGGATTCTACAAAAGTTGAACAAGCTCCAAAAACACCAAAAAAAGGTACATTAGAATCCCTTAATGCAAAACTAGAAGATATACATTGATTTAATAGGTCACCTGCAAAAGAACAGTCTATTTTTTCAGCAGGAACTCCAGATTTTGAAATTGCAGCATGAATCGTTTCTTTTATTATTTTACTTTCAGCCTTTTCCCAAGTTTTTTCACCCCAAAATTCATCTTCTAAACACTGGTCAAAATATTTAGCAAGTGGGCCTTCAGATTCTTTTGGACCAACAATAGAAGCACATTCTAAAATAGTAGGGGGTGTATCAAATTTTATAGTTTGTTTACCTAATTTTTCCAATAAAAGACCTCCTTAAACTAAAGTTATAGATTGAGTATTAAAAATTAAATAAATAATGCCAACAATAATAGAAGATGAAATACCAAAAACAAGAACAGGTCCTGCAACAGTAAACATTTTTCCGCCAACACCCATTATATAACCTTCAGATTTATATTCCATAGCAGGTGCAACAATTGAATTTGCAAAACCAGTAATAGGAACAAGAGAACCTGCACCTGCAAATTTTCCTATTTTATTAAAAATATTTAAACCTGTAAAAAATGCAGAAATAGCAATTAATATAATAGAAACAATAGTACCAGAAGTTGCAATATCAAAGCCACGTGATTTGCAAATATTTAAAATAATTTGGCCAATTGAGCAAATTAATCCACCAACCCAGAATGCATTAAAACAGTTTTTCAAAATAGGTGAATCTGGAGATTTTTCATCTACATATTTTTGGTAAGTTTTTTCAGTTTCTAATGGATTCTCCATAATTACCTCCTAATTTTTAGTACGATCTAAATCTAAAGTAAAACCTAAATCTAGATCAACAAAATATTTGGAAATTTTATTTCCATCAATAGAAGCTCTTTGTTTTAAAATCGTTATGCTTGAAATATAATCGATAGATTTTGAAGCCTCTTCAATTGTATTAATAATTGCATCTTTCCAAGAAACTTCAGAGCTACCAGTCAAAATTAAATGTTTTTCTATATCCATTTTAATTCCTCCAAAAATAATTTATAAATAGCATTTCCTAAATTAGGGAAATTATTCAAAATTTTTTTCAAAAAGGACCGTCCCTGTTGAAAATTTTCAACGGGGACGGTCCTTTTTGAAAAAATAGTAGAAATTTTGAAAAAATAGATATATAATCTTTTTAAATAAAATAATAAATAATGCAAAAAGAATAGAGGTATGTAAATGATTGATAAAGTACGCGAGATTGCTTTGAAAACTTTATATAAAATTGAAAAGGAAGAAGCTTATTCAAATATTGCTCTTGATGAGAATATAAGAAATAATAGAGAAATATTAAATGGAAATGACATTGGATTTGTTTCTGAAATTGTTTATGGTGTTACAACTTGGAAATTATCTATTGATGAAATAATAAAAAAATATTCTCAAGTAAAATTGAAAAAAATTTCTCCTTGGATAATTAATATATTAAGAATGGGGATATATCAAATAATATTTTTAGATAAAGTTCCCAAATCTGCTGCTGTAAACGAAAGTGTAAATTTAGCTAAAAGATATGGACATAAGGGAAGTTCGAATTTTGTAAATGCGGTTTTAAGAAAAATAGAAAAAACAGATTTTGAAGAATTTAATAATATACAAGATTATAAAGAAAGAATTTCCAAAATAACGTCAATGCCTATATGGATTGTTGAAGAATTATTAAAAGAAAAAGATTATGATAAGGTAGAGTTAATATGTAAGAATTTAAATTTGAAGCCTAATATATCCATTAGAATAAATAAATTAAAAACAAATAAAGAAGACTTAAAAAAAGAATTGGATAAGAGAAATATTAAATATGAAGAAGGAATACTAGAAAACTTTTTAGAGTTATCCAAGGTAAAAAATATTGAAAATATGGACTTATTCAAAGACGGATATTTTACAATTCAAGATGAGTCAGCAGGATTTGCTGTAGAAATATTAAATCCACAAAAAGGAGAATGTATTTTAGATGCATGTAGTGCGCCAGGTGGTAAAACAACATATATTGCTGAGTTAATGGAAAACGAAGGAAAAATTGAAGCTTGGGATATATATGAACATAGGATAAATTTAATAAATGAAAATGCTAAAAGATTGGGAGTTGATATAATAAAAGCCAAAATAAATGATGCAACTATAGATAATAATGATTATAAAGAAAAATTTGATAAAATATTATTAGATGTACCATGTTTAGGAATTGGGGTAATAAAAAGAAAGCCAGATATAAAATGGCAAAGAAAACCAGAAGATATAGAAGAAATTTCAAAAATACAATTTCAGATTTTGGAAAATTGTTCAAGATATTTGAAAAGAGGTGGAGAACTTGTATATTCAACTTGTAGTATTTTAAAAGAGGAAAATGAAGAAATTATAAACAAATTTTTAGAGAAGCATATGGAATTTAAAATTTGCAAATATGAAATTACTGAAAAAAATGAAATGTATAAATTTTTAGAGGATAATAAATATTTTAAAGTTTATCCCACTGAAAAGAATGATGGATTTTTTATATGTAAGCTGTTTTTTGAACCTGTCCCTTAAAATATTTTGAACCTGTCCCTTAAAATATAAAGGAGGAAAGTTTGAAAAATAATATAGGAAAATTCACATAGTAAATAAAACCCCTAAAAAGCGGTTTTTAAAAATTTAATATAAAATTAAAGATAACCAAACAATTTAATAAAATTAGCTGACTTTGTAGCCTTGTGCTTCTAAATAC